>CALINB010000175.1 GCA_938045325.1 uncultured Rhodospirillales bacterium
TCCGTCGACAAAGTTCCGTGGTGTTTACCAGGAAGTCGATGACGTGCCGGCGTTTGAGCCTGTAACGAAATTCAATGCGACCGTCGATGCCGTCGAACGGTTTCCCGATATGGTACGCCAAGCGTTTCGCACGGCTGTTACGGGTTGTCCCGGACCGGTTCATTTGCAATTTCGCGGGAATGAAGGCCAAGTCGATGCCGAAGAAGCCGATATGGAAGTGTTGTGCGAGGATATGTTTAAGCGTGTGACTCCATTTCGTCCCGAACCAGCACCGGACCAGGTCCGGGCGGCGCTGTCTTTACTCGAAGCATCAAAAAAACCGGTCATTGTTGCCGGTGGTGGTGTGCGGGCATCAGGGGCGCAGGCTGAACTGGTATCGTTAGCCGAACGGCTGAACATTCCCATCGCAACATCGCTAAATGGCAAAGATTCAATTCCGGCAACGCATCCTCTATCCGTTGGCGTGGTCGGAACGTATTCACGCGAAAGTGCCAACCGGATCGTGAACGAAGCCGATCTCGTTTGCTACATCGGCTCATCGACCGGCGGTATGGTGACTAATTTTTGGCAGGTGCCGGAGATCGGTCGGCCGGTCATTCAAATCGACATTGAGCCGGAAGAGCTTGGCCGTAATTATCCGTTCCAGGCGGCCGTGCAGGGGGACGCCAAAACGGTTATTGCGCGGATGCTCGAGCAAACAAACGCTGAGTCTGCAAGCGGCCGGGAAAATTGGGCAAAACGTGCCAAAGACGTCGTCGGCGAATGGTATGACAAATATAAGGACTTATTAGAATCCGATGCGACCCCCATGCGGCCGGAGCGGATTTGCCATGAACTGAGCAAGCACTTGCCGGATGATGCCATTGTTGTTGCCGATACCGGACATGGCGGCATGTGGATGGGCGGCATGTATGACCTGCGTACGCCAAGCCAGAGCTATATGCGAAGCGCCGGGCATCTCGGCTGGGCGTTTTCGGCCGGTATTGGTGCAAAATGCGGCGCGCCGGACCGGCCCGTGTTCGCCTTCACCGGCGATGCCGGTTTTTGGTATCACATCGCCGAAATCGAATCGGCGGCCCGTTGGGGGGTGAATTCTGTGACGCTGGTGAACAACAACAGTTCCGGCAATCAATCTAAACGCGGGTTTGATCGCGTCTACGGTGGCGAACAAACCGACGAAGGCTTGCGTTTATGGCACTTCACGGACGTCAATTTTGCCAAGATTGCCGAAGACATGGGCGCCGTCGGCATCCGGGTCGAAAAACCGGGCGAATTACCCGGTGCGTTGGACAAGGCGTTTAACGCGAACCGTCCGGTGATTATCGATGTGGTCACCGATATTGATGCTTTAGCGCCTTTAGCAGTGGTTTAATTTATTCCGCAAACGCCGGTTTGACTTGCGTTGCGAATGCTTCCAGTGTTTTCGCCAGAGGTTCTTGCGCGATATTGCGGGTAATAAAAACAATACGCGTTGAATGATCATCATCGGGCCACTTCGGTAAGCGTGCCGGAGGATGAAACACATGCTGCACGGCATGGATAACAATCGGTGTCGTTTCGCCTTCGATGTTAACAATTCCTTTCATGCGTAACAGGTCAGCACCCCGCACGGATGCGATGGATTCGAGCCATGCCTTAAAGGCATCCCACGGGATCGGTGTGTCATAAGTTAAACAAAATGCTCGGATGTCTTCGCCGTGACGATTGACATCGTGATGGTGACTGTCGTGATGATCGTGTTCGGATTTGTAGGATTCTTCACGCAACCATTGTTGCACGTCCGGTGTTTTTTGCGTCAGATCGAATAGGGCGGCACCGAACAGTTTGTCGGGTTCGATATTCCCGTTGATGACTTCAAAAATCGGCGCACCGGGATTTAAAGACGCCAGGCGCTCTTTCAATTGTTGAACTTCCGTATCTGAAACAAGATCCGTTTTGGTCAGAACAATCCGGTCGGCCACGGCAGCTTGTTTGGCCGGTTCCGGGTGTTCATCAAGCTGACCGAGGCCGTTGGCCGCATCGACCGTGGTGATAACGCTATCGAGTCTAAACCGCTTCGTAATGAGGTCTTCTGTCATGAGGGTCTGTAGAACGGGTGCCGGGTCGGCGAGGCCGGTCGTCTCAATGACCGCGCGTTTGAAGGGGGGGACTTCCCCCCGGTCCATTTGCCCATACAGACGGTCGAGGGTGTCGACTATATCGCCGCGGATCGTGCAACACAGGCACCCGCTTTGTAGCAAGAGGACGTCTTCAAAAGCTTCCTCGACGAGAAGATGATCGAGGCCGATTTCGCCAAATTCATTAATAATGACGGCGGTGTCGGCCATCCCGGGGTGTTTGAGCAATGCGTTCAAAAGCGTGGTTTTGCCGCTGCCGAGAAAGCCGGTGATGACGGAAACCGGAATGCGATCCGTTCTTAAATTTTTCGATACTGGAGCCATGGTAATTGTGTCTTCAATACGGTATTCATATACATACACAATTCATAACATACCAAGACCAACAATTAACAAAATTAAGATTTTTCGGAGGTAAGATGAGCCAAGCTGAAGCCCATAATATTCGCCTGATTTCACAGCATACCCTGGACGGCTACGGCGGTCTGGGCGAGGGGATGGCATTACACGTCACCAAGGACGGCCGCCGTATCATGTGGCTTGCGCATGAAGGCCCACCAAAGAATTTTACCGGCGTCGACGTTACTGATCCGAAAAATCCGAAAATAACGGTTCAAACCGAGCTGCCACATATGTATGTGCGCTCCAATTCCTTGGACCTTGCCGGCGATATCATGGCCGTGTGCTACCAAACGATGGGGCCGAGTGGCTTAGTGTCTGATCCGGGGTTGGGTGGCGATCCGGCCGGGATTGAA
>CALINB010000176.1 GCA_938045325.1 uncultured Rhodospirillales bacterium
AAACGCAAGGTTCCTACTTGAGAAAGATTCTCAGAAGTGAACAGAGGGTCGGCTCAAAAGGCCTATTCCAGAGTAGAGTGCCTTGAACCTCACGTTTAGGGGCCAAAATACGCCACAAAAGGCTTCCAAATGGGCGTCTAGCATGGTAGCTACACCACCGAATCAATCGCCAAATGCGGGGTTCCCCGCCCTTTAGGCAAAGCCGGGCAATCCGCCCGCAAAGACTGGATTAGGTTCTAAGGTATGGTCAAAAAATTCCTACAAATTCTCTCGTTTGCTCCCATTGCCATGATGGCATGGATGAGTGGTGCTCATGCAGATATAGCGCGTCCTTGGCAGCTCGGATTTCAGGAGCCTCAGTCTCCCGTGATGAAGGATGTCGTTTGGTTTCATGATGTCCTCTTGGTGATCATCACGCTGATTACGCTATTTGTTTTGGGGCTGCTTCTTTATATCGCTGTTAAATTTAATGAAAAGAGCAATCCAGTTCCGTCAAAAACCACGCATAACTCGACACTCGAAGTTCTTTGGACGGCGATACCTATTTTGATCCTCGTCGGAATTGCAGTGCCTTCGTTTAAACTGCTTTATTTTCAGGATCGCACGACAAAATATGAAATGACTTTGAAGGTTACGGGGCACCAATGGTACTGGTCATATGAGTACCCGGATCACGGCAATATCAAATTCAATAGTAATATGGTGCAAACGGCAGACTTAAAAAAAGGCCAGCCGCGATTGCTGACTGTCGATAACCCAGTCTACTTGCCGATTAACACAAATATCCGTCTGTTGTTGGCGGCATCCGATGTCATTCACTCCTGGGCCTTACCGGCTTTGATCCAAAAAACGGACAATGTGCCGGGACGTATCAATGAATCGTGGGTGCATATCAATAAGCCCGGTACGTATTACGGTCAGTGCTCCGAACTTTGTGGTGTTAACCACGGCTTTATGCCTGTCATGGTTAAGGCCGTGACAAAAGAAGAATTTGCGGCTTGGGTAGCAAAGGCCAAGAAAAAATTTGCGAGCGATGACGATCAAACAACTCAAAAATTAGCGCAGACCAGCGCTCGATAAAGAATGAGTTCCGAGAGGGATTATTAGAGGGATAAACCATGGCACACGAAGCGACGGCAACAGCACACGACGATCATGAACATCACCCGACTGGGTGGCGGCGTTGGGTGTATTCAACGAATCATAAAGACATTGGCACAATGTATATGATTCTGGCTGCGGTGGCGGCCATCGTTGGTGGGTTGATGTCATGGTACATTCGCCTGGAGCTGTCCGAGCCCGGAATTCAGTATATTACTGATAATCAGTTTTATAACGTTCTCGTAACTGGCCATGGCCTTATCATGGTCTTTTTTGTGGTGATGCCGGCCTTGATTGGTGGATTCGGCAACTGGTTTGTGCCACTCATGATCGGTGCGCCGGATATGGCGTTCCCCCGCATGAACAACATCAGTTTTTGGCTGCTGTTTGCCGCTCTGATTTTGGTGTGCTTGGCGGCCTTTACGGGTGGCGGCGCCGGAACGGGCTGGACGGTCTACCCCCCATTGTCGGGCAGCGATTACCATCCTTCCGCGGCCGTTGATTACGGTATTCTGAGCCTCCATGTGGCCGGTGCTTCATCGATCCTTGGCGCGATTAACCTTATCACGACGATTGTTAATATGCGTGCGCCCGGTATGACCGTGCATCGTATGCCGCTATTCGTGTGGGCGATGCTGATTACGGCCGTTCTGTTGGTGTTGGCGCTGCCTGTATTGGCCGGCGGCCTGACGATGCTTCTGACAGACCGGAATTTCGGCACGTCATTCTTCGTGCCCGCCGGTGGCGGTGATCCGATTTTGTGGCAGCACCTTTTCTGGTTCTTTGGTCACCCGGAAGTGTACATCATGATTTTGCCGGCATTCGGCATTATCAGTCATGTTGTCTCGACATTTTCCAAGAAGCCGATTTTCGGTTATTTGGGCATGGCCTACGCTATGGCATCGATCGGTTTTGTTGGTTTCATCGTATGGGCACACCACATGTTTACGGTGGGTCTCGATGTCGATACCCGGGCGTACTTTATTGCTGCGACAATGGTCATTGCCGTGCCGACCGGCATTAAAATTTTCAGTTGGATTGCAACCATGTGGGGCGGTTCCATCAAATTCGACACGCCGATGCTCTGGGCTGTCGGATTTATTTTCCTCTTTACTCTTGGTGGCGTTACCGGTGTGGTGCTTGCAAATGCCGGTGTTACCACGGCCATGCACGATACGTACTATGTGGTTGCTCACTTCCACTACGTGCTTTCACTGGGTGCGGTCTTTGCCATCTTCTGTGGTTTCTATTACTGGATCGGCAAAATGTGCGGCCGGCAATACAATGAAACGCTCGGGAAGCTGCATTTCTGGCTGTCGTTCATCGGTGTGAACCTGTTGTTCTTCCCGCAGCACTTTCTCGGTCTTGCCGGTATGCCGCGGCGGATTCCGGATTATCCCGATGTCTATGCCGGCTGGAATATGGTCAGCAGTATCGGCGCGTTAATCACAGCTATCGGAACGGTATTGTTCTTCTATATTGCGATTAAGACGCTGACGTCTGGCAAGAAATGCGAGGACAATCCGTGGGGTGAGGGCGCAACGACGCTTGAGTGGTCCGTGCCGTCACCCGCGCCGTTCCATACCCATGAGGACATTCCTGACATGAATAAACAGCCTGCTGAATAACGAAGGCGCCCTCATGGCTTACTCGACGCAACATAAAAACAAAAAGACAGCCGTAACGGTTGTGGCGGTGGTGGCCGGCATGATCGGGTTGTCTTATGCCTCAGTCCCCTTATACCAGTTGTTTTGCCAAGTTACCGGTTACGCCGGTACGACTCAGGTTGCCAAGACGGCGCCTGATCAGCCTGTGCTTGACCGGTATGTGACGGTGACGTTCGACTCGAATGTAGCATCGGGATTGAGTTGGTCGTTCAAGCCGGTACAGAACAAAATGCGGGTCCGTGTCGGCAAGGAAGTGTTGGCATTCTATGAAGCTAAAAATACTTCGGATGAGACGGTTACCGGAACGGCGACATTTAATGTGACACCGTTTAAGACGGGTCAGTATTTCGCGAAAGTCGATTGTTTCTGTTTTAAGGAGCAAACGTTAAAGCCCGGGCAAGTCGTGAGTATGCCGGTCT
>CALINB010000177.1 GCA_938045325.1 uncultured Rhodospirillales bacterium
GTGGTGGCATGATTGATCATCGCGCGCAAGGGGCGAATAGAGAGCCCGTTGTTTTTAGCTTCTTGCATATCGATCAAAAAAACCGACATCCCGTCATAACGTTTTTCGACTTCATCCTGCGGCGTCGTGCGCGCCAATAACAAAAGCAAATCGGAGTGCTCGGCGCGTGACGTCCAAACTTTCTGACCATTGATGACATAGTCGTTGCCGTCCTTCACGGCCGTCGTGCGGATTTTACTGGTATCGGTACCGCTGGTCGGTTCCGTCACACCAAACGCCTGTAGCCGTAATTTGCCAGACGCGATCTTCGGTAAATATTCGGCCTTTTGTGTGTCACTGCCGTGCCGCAACACCGTTCCCATGGTGTACATTTGCGCGTGACACGCACCGCCGCTGCAGCCACTCTTATGAATTTCTTCGAGGATAGCGCCGGCGGCCGCAACACCCAATCCACTACCATCGTATTCTTCCGGGATAAGGACAGCGAGGAAGCCGGCATCAGTCAGCGCTTTGACAAATTCTGTAGGATACTGACGCGATTCATCTAACTGCTGCCAATAACTCCCCGGAAACTGCGCACAAAGCGCTTTTACGGAATCCCGGATATCGGCATATGGATCAGTTGTTTTATTCATGGAATCAATCGGTTACACTGTTTGCACGGGGTAAGACAGAACAATACTTGATCAAATGGTGGTTGGCAAAGCCAGCCCTGTGTTTGGCTCATGGAACAAAGCATGACAGCCAAAGAAGCGATTATCAAATCCATAGACCTGCCGGGCAAGCGTGTTCTTGATGTAGGCTGTGGTGAAGGCGAGATTACGCGAGCTTTGGTTAAGGCCGGTGCGTATGTTGTCGGCCTCGATCCCAATCCGGCGCAAATTCAGTATGTTTTAGAAAACGATCCGGACGCCGGGGAAGTATATGTGCAAGCCCCCGGCCAATCGTTACCTTTTTACAATGAATCTTTTGATTCGGTCGTCTACAACAACGCCCTACACCTGATTCCCAGCGATCAGCAGCTCCAGGCCCTAGAGGAAGCCGTACGGATTTTAAAACCAGGTGGATTTTTCTATATCGCCAATCCGTTAGCCCAAGGCCCTTCCCATGAACTCAAAAAAGCCATCGGCGATGAAATTTACGTCCAGCCAAGCTTAACCAAGGCCATTGTCAGCATTAAAGAAAAATTGTGCTATGAAGAAAAAGAATTTGTATATGCAAAAATGTTTGCGATGAGGGATTATGAACATTACCGAAGCCGCTCGATACGCCGCGGTCCATACCAGAAAAAACTTTACGAAAAACACAACGAGAAAGCTAAAAAGCTGTTTCACGAAATTTGCCCGAAAGTCGACGGCGGTTATGCGATCAGTCAGTTTATCTTGGTCAATTTATTGGTAAAAAACTAAAGTAGCATTATGAATCAACCCCGCAATAAAACACCCGGTGAGGTTATCGCCGAAACTCTCGACATCGTGGGCAAAAAAGTTATCGATGTTGGATCAGGCGAAGGCACCGTAACCCGTGCCATGGCAAAAGCTGGCGCACACGTAATCGGTGTCGACCCTAACCCGAAACAAATGGAAAAAGTATTGGCGATGGAACCGGTCGGCGGCGAAACATACATTGAAGCGCCCGGCGAGCACCTGCCCTTCCCGGACGCCTCGGCCGACATTGTGGTTTATAATAATTCCCTTCATCACGTTCCGGTTGAGAACCAACGCAAAGCCCTCGAGGAAGCGACCCGGGTTCTGAAATCCGGCGGTTATTTGTTTATCGCCGAACCGTTAGCCGAAGGCTCGGGCCAAGAACTCGCCAAGGTTTTCAACGATGAATCGAGTATCCGCGCCAAGGCTTATGATGCCATCAAGCACATCGCCGCGACGCAATTGAAGCAAACCAAAGAATTTCTTTATTCCAAAACGAATATCCACAAAAGCGTCGAAGCGTTCCGGGAACACTCGGTCCGGCGAGACCCGAAACGCGGACCGAAATTCGATGCGAACGTCGATAAAATTCGTCAAGTGTTCGAAACCCTCGGCAAGAAAACCGAGGATGGTTACGCGTTCGACCAACCGATCCGCGTCAATTTGCTCGTTAAGGAATGATCCTTAGCTTTTGTGCTGCGGCTTGAAACTGCGCCCCTTACCGACCGCCGCCGTGCCGAATTTTTCCCGCACCGCATCGATGGCCCGTTCGACCTGTGCTCCCTGCACCTGATCGTGATTGACCAAATCGGGCCGATCCGCTTCTTCACCGTCCAACAGCTTACTGGCGCCAATGCCGATTAAACGAAACGCAGTGACGTCGGCCTCTTTCTCAATCAGCGGCACGGCCCCCCGGTAAATCGCTTCAGCCAATTGCGTCGGTTGCGCCAATTGCCGGGTGCGGGTGAGAAGCTTAAAGCGTGCGGTTTTAAGCTTGACCGTGACACCGGCTGTCGCAAGACCACTGCGCTTCAGCCGACTGGCGACTTTTTCGCACAACGGCCAGATGCGCCGCTTAAGGATTTCAATATCGCTGATATCCGCTTCGAATGTCGTTTCATTGGAAATACTCTTCGGTCCAGAGCTCGGCGAAATCGTCCGGTCGTCTTCGCCGCGGGCAAAGGCGAACAGTCGTTTGCCGATCGAGCCGTAACGTTTGACCAATTCTTTTTCTTCGAATGCACGCAAATCGCCGATCCGTTCAATACCGTCTTTTTCGAGTTGGCGGCAAAGAACTTTTCCAGCGCCCCACAACATCTTTACCGGCTTGTCGGCAAGAAAGTCCTTCGCCTCTTCCCGCCCGATCACGGCAAACCCGCGCGGCTTATCGAGATCGGAAGCGATTTTAGCGAGAAACTTGTTATAACTAAGACCGACGGATGCGGTGACACCGCTTTCTTTTTCGATGCGCCGAATGAGCAGAACTAGCGATTGCGCCGGCGTCGCCTTATGAAGCTTTTGCGTACCGGTCAGATCAAGAAAGGCTTCGTCCAACGACAACGGCTCGACCAAGGGCGTTAACGCACGCATCATGGAACGGATTTTTTGGCTGGTGTCCCGGTACTTTTCCAAATTAGGGCGGATCACCACAGCATCGGGGCAAAGCTTGCGCGCTTTAAACATCGGCATGGCGGAATGAATGCCGTGAATACGTGCAACGTAACAACACGCCGCAACGACACCGCGTTTGCCACCTCCAACGATGACGGGCTTACTCTGCAAAGACGGATTATCGCGCTTCTCGACGGCGGCATAAAACGCATCACAATCGATATGAGCAATGGACAGCCGGCCAAGTTCAGCGTGTTCAGTCAACCGAGTCCCCCGACACGCCGGGCAACGGCCACCAGCAGGCAAGACTTCATACTCGGCGGCGCAATCGCGGCACAATACCGTCATCTGCCGACAACCTTCTCCGTTCTGCTCAAGTTCTTTATACTACTTATGTCCTTCATTGATAAAATTCCAAGGGAGCAAAGATGAGCGCCAAATCCAAACCGACCGTTAACACCGAAGCCATGGAGTTTTTTCAATTTTTTGATTACGCCAAACCCGATTTATCGACGCCCAAGGGCCTCGTCAAATTGGTTCAAAGCGACATCCTGCGCGGTATGGTTCAAATCTTAAGCCCCGGTCAACGCAATAATCTTCATTCTCACGCAGCCGAAGACGGATTCTACTTCGTCTTAAAGGGCCGCGTCCGGTTTTATGGTCCCGATCATATTTTGGCCGGTGAATTCGGGCCCCACCAAGGCTTGCTCATCCCCCGCGGCACGGGTTATTGGTTTGAAAATCTCAGCGAAGACGGCGAAGAACTCGAGATGCTGCACGTTAGTGCCTTCATCAAGGGAGAAAAAAGCCGCCGGGTTGATATCGAGCCCAAGCTTCCCGAACGCATCCCCAGCGAACAGTTCAGCTGCCGGATCCGAAATGATTGATTATTTTACTCTTTAACGGTTATCTGGCTAACGCCACCGGCCGGCGGATTCTGCTATACTAATGCGGTTGCCGCCACGAGCTACACTGACCTCGGAGCATGAAAACGAACGATGACTGAGATTTTAAAAACCCCCGTGACCGGACCGGCCGCCTGGAAAGCGGCGGACCACCAAAACAACGATAACTGGATCCGCTATTTCAGCGATGCTGAATTAAGCGAGATTACGGAAGCAACCCGGCGCCTGAAAGCAAGCGGCATCGGGCCCGAGGAATTTACCCGGGAGGATTTTCCCTTGCCGTCACTTTCCGCGGTGATGGACGACATTCATGAAGAGCTAGAGAATGGCCGTGGGTTTATCTTGCTGCGCGGCCTGAACGTCGAGGATTACGATCTTGAAACCCTTAAAATACTTTATTGGGGCCTCGGAACTCATCTTGGAGATATTATTTCACAAAACGCCTACGGTGACCTGCTCGGCTACGTCACCGACTTTGAAGGCTTCCAAAAAGGTGGCTATTACGACAAAGGCGTCCGCGGTCACCGCACCCGGGCGCACCTGCACCCGCATAGCGACAGTTCCGATACGGTCGGCCTGCTATGCGTACAGCCCGCAAAAAAAGGCGGACGCAGCATGATTTGCAGTTCGATGGCAATCTACAATGCCATTCTTGAAAACCATCCGGAATATCTTGAATGCCTATACGATGGCTTCAATTTCGACCTGATCGGCAAGGGCAAAACTGCCGCAGAGATCAGCGATCATAAAATTCCAGTATACAGCTATTACCAGGGCTGGCTGTCGTGCCGGTTTAATAAACGCCAAATTGAACTCGGCATGGAAAAAGCCGGCACACCGTTGAATGACCTTCAGCAGGCCGCCGTCGATTACATCCGCGAACTGTCGACCCATGACGATTTTCTCCTGCATATGGATTTCCGGCCAGGCGATATTCAGCTGATCAACAATCATTGCACCCTGCACGCCCGCGGCGAGTACGAAGATTGGGACGATGAGCAAAAAAAACGGTTGCTGCTGCGGCTTTGGTTGAATGTGCCAAACGGCCGGCCCCTGGCACCCGAATTTGCCAACCGTCTGAATACGGGTGCGCGCGGCGGCGTCACCAAACGTCTTGAGGTCGATGAAAACGCCCGCCCCGCACATCAATAAACATCTTTCACAACAGCCGATCGGCCGGCAGTTATGAAATTCAACTTTTCTGTTTTGATGTTGGCCCTCTTGATTGCAACAGTTCATGGGGCTTCAACACCCGGCAAAGCGGCACCACGCTGTCCTGGCGCATTCGAGCCCGCGCAACTAACCGTGACGCCGAACTTCGGTACCATACGTTACCGCACGGGTAACACGCGGCTTGATTTGCAGCGTATGGCTTCCCGACACGCGGGACGGGCGCTTCCTGGCAACTGGTACCCGCTTGGCATGACGCAAACGGAAACAATCATCCGCGCCCAAGCGGAGTTCATTATTCAGCCGCTTCAATCGGGCGGAGCCTGTGCCTATCCATCTTCCGTCACTGTCGAGGTCGGGTACCAGGAATTTTCGATTTGGATTGACCGGCGCTATCGCCAAGGGTCGTGTGAATATCAGGCTATCTTGGATCACGAACACGATCATGTGAATATTTACCGAAACCAATTGCGCCTGCATATTGATGATATCCACCGCCGCGTCGCCCAGGTGATCCGCCGCCAACGCCCTGTTTACGCCGCCTCGAACGAAATCGCGGTCGAGCGGGCGAAACGCCAGCTATTCAGCCGAATATTACCCTTATCGCGGGGGCTTCAGCGGGCAGCCGATCGCGCTAATCATAAAATTGACACACCCAGTAGCTACCAAGCTATTCATGATTTGTGCCGAAACTGGTAAAATTGTATATCTTCGGGGACTCCACACATTAATAAATTTCACCGTCCATTCTTACTGAGAAATCAGAGGATCTTAATATGAAAAAAGTTTTAATCGGCGTCGGCGTCCTCGTCGTCATCATCGCCGGCGGTCTTTATTTTGTCTTTTCATCGCTCGATTCAATTATTAAAGCAGCGGTCGAGAAGTACGGCTCTGAGAGCACACAAACCAAAGTCACTCTCAATGAAGTGAAGCTCTCCGTCACTTCAGGCAAAGGCGCATTGCGCGGGTTTACGCTCGGCAACCCTAAAGGCTTTAACACCGAAAGCGCGATGAAGTTCGGTGAAGTCAGTGTAACCGTAGACCCCAAGACCGTCACCAGCGATGTCGTTGTGATTAAGGAAATTCGCATCACAAGCCCGCAGATCACCTATGAATTAGGGTCTGGCGGCAGTAATTTTGATGCCATTCAGAAAAACGTTGAAGCCTACACTGGCGGTGGCAGCAAACAACCGGCAAAAGAAGAAAAGAAAGACGATGGTAAAAAAGGGCCGAAGCTGGTTATCGAAAATCTTTATATTACCGGCGGTAAAGTCGGCGTCAGCGCTGCGTTTCTCAAGGGTAAAACCGTTGGCGGCACCCTGCCCGACATCCACTTAAAAGATATCGGCAAAGAAAAGAAAGAAGAGCCGGGCGCAACACCGGGTGAAGTGATCAAGAAAGTCATGGACTCGATCAGCTCAGGCGCTTCGAAAGCGGTTTCCACGCTTAATATCGACGGGTTGACTAAGTCGCTTAAAGGCGCGGCTGATGGCGCCATGGAAAAACTGAAAGACGGTGGATCCGGCGTCGGTGACACGATGAAAAAAGGTGTTGAAGGTGCCGGCGACGCATTAAAGGGATTGTTCGGCAAATAAGGAAACAAACCGGGTTATCCTCACTTTAGATGGATAACCCGGGAATTCCTTAAAAAGGAAAGCAACCCAAAGGGAGCGCTATGCGCATCGAGGATATTTTGCAGCAAAAGGGCGGCGATGTCCTGACGACAACACCTGAAATGACCGTTGTCGATGCCGCGTGTATTATGAGCGAGTACCGCATCGGCCTGTTGGTCGTCTGCGGCGAAAGTGGCAAGGTTCTCGGTGTTATTTCGGAACGCGATATTGTCCGCGGCGTTGCCGAATATCCGGATCACGTCGATGCCATGATCGTCAACGATCTCGCCACCATGGATGTCGCAACGTGTGAGATGGGCGATCACCCCGAGGAAGTCCTGCGCCGCATGGGTGAAATCGGCATTCGGCATATGCCGGTCATTCAATACGGCAAGCTACGCGGCTTGATATCCAACCGCGATTTATTCCGCTTCCTGCTTCAGGAATCGGAAGCCGGCGGAAAAGCGCTGCAGTACAACGATTTCACGTTTCTGTAGATTTTTTTGGGCCGAAACAAATAAAATGCCGGCCGCAATTTTGAGGCCGGCTTTTTTTATGAGCCTAAGAATTTAACCGCGTTTTTTTCGTTCGTAGGCTTCGATATCTTCTTTCAGATCAGCGTACTCTTCACATCCGGAAGGGCAAAGGCTTTTTAGTTTTGCAAGGTGCTTTTTCGCAAGCTCCAACTTGCCCATTTGCAGATAAAGCTCGCCAAGATATTCATTCGCGCCTTTGTGATCAGGATTAATAGCGAGTGCCTTTGCATAATATTTAAAAGCGATTTTAAAGCGACCAAGTTTGCGGTGACTATAGGCCAGCAAATTCCATGCGTTCGCATCGCGTACGTGTTGCGAAACGGCCTTTTCTAATACGGGAATCGCCTCGCGGAATTTTTCCGCTTTCACCAGTTTACGGCCTTCTTCCGTTGTCGGCCGTTCCGGCTCCGTCGGATCAGAATCGCTGTCATCCGCATAGACAGTTCCGGGAAGGGCATGAAGTGCCGTTACGAAAAGAGCAATGATGCTAAGACGGAGCAACCGCGTCATCCAAGCTCCTCCATTTGAATTTGCCATTGGCCGTCAGCTTGTTGGCAGCCAATACCGCGACCGCGGATAAAACCTTCTTTGACGGCAACCGTGGTACGGTAATCGCGGCAATAACTACCGTCACCGGCATGGTAACTGCGCAACGGCATAATAATTCCACTACTGCCTGTTTCCGGATTTTGCCAATAATTGGCCGTACCGTCGGGCGCCTTCGCAAAAACTTGCGATGCCGTTTTATCGTGTGCTTGCCGGTCACTGCGCTCGAGTTTCCGTGCCGCGATATAACCGGCGGCACCGCCCGTCATAGTTCCCGCGGCGATTAAAAGACTTTTACCGATACCACCGCCAAACTGCGCACCAATTACACCACCGGCGGCACCGCCAATGACAATCCCGGCGATTTGCATCGGCGTGATCCGTTTAACCTGATCCATTTGAGACTTGGTGCAACCGGCCGCAAATAGGGCGAGCACCAAAATAGCTGTCTTCTTCATTATCCCCTCCCAAGTTCTGGGTATAGGCTGTTTCCATTCTGGAAACGAATTTGCTTTATCTGGGTAAACTTTTTTATTTTTCCAAGCCTACCAAAAAATCATGGGGTTGGGAATCCCTCATGAGTTTCATTGTGTTATGAATATAAACGACAGGAAACAAACAAATTAACCTTAACGGAAGTCCGGTTAACGGACCGTCCGGTTCGGCATAACAATCGATCTTAAATGTTAAGCCGTAATATCGACGATGGAGCCGCGCGGTAAGGACGGATCGGACGATGACTGTTCGATGCGGTCCTGGGCGAGCCGTTCCTGCAGACGGGTCTCGGTGCGATCGGCCTGCTCCTGCGCCCGGCGTTCTTCGACCCGGCGTTCGCGTTGTGCGGTTTCTTCGGCGGCACGCTGCTGATCGACTTGCGAGGCGTTTTGCGCCTGTTCGGCAACACCGGAAACTTCGTTGCCGTTCTGGTCGATGACCCGGCTGAACACGTTTTGATTATCGGTTTGCGATAGTTCCTGGGTCGCGTTGAATTGCTGAACCTGCTGAGCGCGGCGTGAGTTTTCCGTCCGGTCGTTTTGCCCCGCCTCGTTCGTGCGGCGCTCGTTACGGCGGTCCTCATCGTCGTTTCCGCTCAGGTTTTGCAACGCGGACGTGCGCTGCTGCTGGCGCCCGGCCAAGGCATCGAAGACATTATTTGTTTCGGCAATTTCAGCCATATGACATCACTTTAAAATGGATCGTCTTGCGTGGGGCGAACGTGCCACAGCGAAAGGCGACGCCGCCAATCACAACGCCGTGACAATACGCCATAAAACCCTTTTTTGTTAAGGGATTAGACCTAAATCGTTAATAAGATTCCGTGACACCACA
>CALINB010000178.1 GCA_938045325.1 uncultured Rhodospirillales bacterium
AGACATGGCGTTTAAGATTAATCCATTCAAGCAAAAACCAAAACGGCGGCTTTGGGCAAAAGCGTTGATTTCGCTCCTTATTCTGTTGGTGCTCATTATTGGCGTGGCGGGGGCGGCTTATCTATGGCGCATGCCATTGGCCGATTTCGCTATCCGGACCGCCCTCGATCAAGCCGGGCTCCACCAAGCAACGTACAAAATCAATGCGATCACTTTGACAAAATTCCAATTAGCCGACTTTCAGATCGGCAACGAACTCACCCTCAAACGTGCAGACCTGCGTTATCGGCTTACGCGTCTCCCGGATAATCCTGTTAGTCTCATCATTCTCGATGGATTTCAAATCGATCTCACGGGAAAGGACAAAACGCTGCAAAAATTGCTCGCTGGGAACGGCGAAAGCACAGAGCCCCTAACACCGCAAAGCATTCGAACGATGCTGGATCAGATACCGGCAACCACCTTCACTGCCATAACCGTTAAAAACGCATCGTTGCGTTATGCGGAAACACAAACCGTGACGGGCTCAGCCAAAATCGGCCCTCTGCAAAACAAGGACGGTCTTTTAACCCTTAACGGGCATGTTTCGTTGCAAGCAACGCTATTAAACGCAGCATCAATCAACATGTGCGGCCTTACGTTGAAGTTACCGTTTAAAATCACGCATGCAAAAGACCAGACACGATTCACGCTCGGCCTCGATACCGGCCCCGTACAAGCAAATATCTCCGGCGATCAACCGAAGTCGATTGATGTCACGCCTCTAAACCTGACATTATCCGGCATGCTGCAAGGCGACGGCACACTCATTGCCGAGTTGAAAATCCCAAATGTTTCCGTGACCGAAGGCGACAAAGAAATCGCCGTCGATGACATCAACCTGTCGGCCCGTTATGTAAATACGGTCATTACCGGTAAGCTCCGAACCGGCACGACTTTATATGCAAACGGCAAACCCATGCTGCCCACGGCTACACTTCAATCCGCCTACATGGTTGAAACCGGCACATTATCCTTTCAGGGGCACACGACCTTTCCCGGCGCAAGCGCTTTGAAGTTCAACGGCCGCCACGAATTGGGCAGTGGCAATGGAAACGTGTCGTTAACTTTACCGGCGCTTTCCCTGACCGCCGCAAGCAAAGATCTTCACGCATTTTTACCGGCAATATCCGGTTACACCATTCTCGGTGGCGAAACCCATGCCAAAGCAAATCTGACATGGGGCAAGAAAGGATTCAACGGAACGGCATCCGTTGATGTTCAAGACGCTCACTTAACCGATCCATCTTCGGAGTTAGCCGTTAAAGGATTTTCCGCCGGTATCCGGTTCAATTCTCTCGCACCGCCGCGCACACCAAGAGACCAGGAAGTCCGCATAAAACAAATTTCAACCGGTGTGCCGCTGAATAACCTCCTACTCCGGTTTGCGCTCATTAAGGGCACCGATGCAACGATCCCCGCATTTAAAGTCGGAGCATTTCAAATCGATGTTGCCGGCGGCAAGTTGAAGGTCACACCGACGGTCATCGATTCAGCCGCCGACACAAACGAAGGCATTATCAACATCAAGGGCGTCGACCTTGCAGCCATCTTCACCGCTGCCGGCGTTGACGGCGTTTCAGGCACCGGGCGGCTCAACGGTGCCATCCCGGTTCGCATGACCGGCAAAACAATCACCATCACGAACGGACGACTGGCCACCGCCAAGCCCGGCGTACTGAAGATCAACTCGGAGACCGTCAATCAAACCCTCGCGCGGGGCGGCCCGGAAGTTGTGCTGATGTTGAGTGCTTTAAGAGACTTTCATTATGAAAAACTGACGCTGAAAATCGAAAAAAAACCGGACGGCGAAGGCAACCTTTTGCTGCATACGCGCGGTCATAACCCGGCAGTACGCAACGGCCAGCCGTTTATCATCAATTTGAACCTCACCGGCAATGTCGACCGCTTAGCAGCCCTGGCTGCGCAGGCCTTTCAGTTGCCCAGTGCCGTGGTTCGCGCTATGTTGCCTAAATAATGACACATTCGCGTTGTACGTTTGTCGCGAGGAATAAAAATGGCTATGGGTTCAACAAACAAAATTACACGGAAACACCTTTTTGTGTCCGCATTCGGCGGTATTCTTTTGCTGGCGGGCTGTTCGCCAACGGTTAAAGTAGAAACGCCCAAGGAACCGATTACCATTAACCTCAATATTAAACTCGATGCCGAAGTCCGGGTAAAACTCGAGGAATCGGCGAAGAAAGATATTGAAAGCAATCCGGATATTTTCTGATGACACGCTTACTGACACTTTGCCTCTCATTATTCCTGTTTACGATAACCGTTTCCGGCAATCCGGCTGAAGCGGCCTCGCTCAACGAGCTGCGGGCCAGCGGCGTCATCGGTGAGCGCTATGACGGTTTTGCGGTGGTACGAAAAAATAAATCCGGCGCGGCGAACATCGTCCGTCAGGTAAACGCAAAACGCCGCAGCATTTACAAATCTCGTGCCAAGCAGCAAAAGATTTCCCCGGCCCAAGTCGGTGTCGTTTACGCACAGCAAATTTTTAGTAATGCGCCGGCCGGCACTTGGTTTTTGTCACGGGACGGCTCGTGGACACGTAAATAACTAAAATGAAAGCCGTTTACATCACCGGTCACGGCGGGCTTGAGGTCCTAACCTACGGCGACCTCCCCGATCCGGTCGCAGCCGCAGGCGAAGCCGTCATCGACATTCACGCCGCCAGCGTCAACGCCGCCGATTATAAACGGCGCCGGGGTGGCGGCATCTTAAAGCCTATTGAAAAATTTCCCTACATTCTCGGACGCGACTTTTCCGGCACCGTCAGTGCGCTCGGTGATGGTGTAACGGATTTCAGCATCGGCGATCCGGTGTTCGGCGTGTGCGCGTTCGGCCAGGAAGGCACCTATGCCGAAAAAATTGCTGTCGATGCCGCTATCATCGACATTAAACCCGAAAGCATAACCCATGCGCAGGCGACAGCATTGGCCTTGACCGGTCTTACGGCAATTACCTCCATCGAAGATTGCTTAAACCTCAAAGCCGGTGAGAAAATTCTCATTCAAGGGGGCGCGGGCGGCGTCGCCGGGTATGCCATCCAACTCGCCAAGCACATCGGCGCGACGGTCGTCACCACGGCGAGTTCCGATAATCACGACTACGTGCGCGGCCTTGGCGCCGATGAAGTGATCGATTACAAAGCAACCGATTTTACGCAAGCGGTGAGCGATTGCGACGCGGTGTTCGATACCGTCGGCGGCGACGTGACGGAACGCTCGTTTGCTGTGTTAAAATCCGGTGGACGGTTAGCCTCCATCGCTTCGGGACACGAACCGCCCCCTTCACCGCGCGATGACACGCAAGGCTTACGCCCCAAAGCCACCCGCGACCGCAAATACCTCAAACGGATCGTTGAGCTTCATGAAAGCGGTGCCGTCAAACCGCCCGAAATCATGGGCTTTCCGCTTGAACAGGCCGCCGAAGCGCAAAAGATCAGCGAAAGCCGCCACCTGCACGGCAAACTTGTCCTCGAAGTGCGTTCTTAAATTTTTACTTCATCGAATTGAGGTGAAACGTGATCGAGGGTTCGTCGGCAAATGCGTAATCAAGGCGCAGACGATCCGATAATTCCCACGCGCTTTTCGCCACGGCACAAAGAATTTTGTATTGCCGATCATTGAGGGTTAGCCCCGCGCGTTTGGCCGAAACTTCGACCATCGTTCTTTCTTCCTCGTTTAAGGAAACATCCGGGATTGGGAATGAATCCTTCGGAAGCGGGCCCGGCTTAACGGCAAAAGGCAATATAGGCCGCTTATCCCGCCACGGGGTCGCTTTCTCGTAAGCGTGCGCGACTTTGATCGCGGTTTCTTCATCAAACGGTTTGGCGATGATCTGCACAGACACCGGCAACCCGTTCGCGAAACCGCTGCAGATGTTCACGACCGGCGAGCCCAATACGTTAAACGGCGTAGTGAAGTTGTCTTTATCAAGTGTCGGGAACCCGTATTGATCAAACCGGGGTGCGGGACCGCTCGGCTGACCGGGCGCAATCAGGACATCGTATTTGTCGTAAGTCGGTTTGGCCGCATCGATGAGCTGACGGCGGTGGCGCTGCGCGTTGACGTAATCATCGGACGAGAGCAAACACGCGGGCAGTGTGCGCGCGACCATGTGATCACCGAAATCGTCAAGCCGCTCGGTCAGATTTTTACGGTGAACGGAATACATCTCGGGCACGTTGGTGCCGAGCTTCACGTCCGTGTAGTTACGCAACGGATGCAGGCGCACATCTTCGAGCTCAGCGCCGAGGCTTTTTAAAACATCAAGCGTCTCTTCCATGTTCGCCGCAACGACATCGTTTGGCATTTCCTCTTCCCAGAAGTAACGTAACACGC
>CALINB010000179.1 GCA_938045325.1 uncultured Rhodospirillales bacterium
ATCGGCAAAAAAAGTTCAGGATATGCGCGATTATTTCGATACCGCCGGTTGCTATGCCGGACCGTTTGATCCCGATCACCAAAATCACGAATTATTTAGCGCCGCGGAACTGCGTGATCGCAAAGAAAATACCGCGCGCTATCCAACCAAAACCGTCGCGCTTTGCCCGCATGTGATGCGGATCGCTTCCGACCCCGTCGTTATATCAATTATCGCGCGTCATTTAGGGGCGATGCCCATCATCCTCGATTATTCCTGCTGGTGGTCTTTTGCCTATGATGAACAGGACAGTCAGCATGCCCAGCTCTATCATTTCGACCTGGCGGATTACCGTTTCTGTCTGATGAATATTTATCTGACCGACGTCGACATTGATGGCGGGCCGCATACGTTTTATGAAGAAACCCATGAAATGGATCAGATCGCCGGCATTCGCGATCAATTCAATGGTGATAAAAACGAATGGAGCGAATGGTATTTCACAAAGCTTCGAAAAACTGACGAAGAAATGGAATACTACTTTAAGGGCCACAAGCCCACATATCTGACCGGCGAAAAGGGTACGGCCCTGCTCACGAATACCCGTGCCATTCATAAAGGCATGCTGCCGACAAAAAATGATCGCCTGCTCGTGCAAATCGCCTATGGCGTTTCACCAATGGTCCAAACAAATTTTGTCGACCCCGTCAAAGTCGGCAGCCCCGAGGCCAGCCACATTCCAGCTTCCATGGCCGAACCCCCGTATGATCATATCAATTGGTTTTTTGCGACCAAGTAAATCGGGACATTTAGCTTGATGGCTTCAAAGACCGCCGATCAGATGCCTTTAGATGAGGAAAGGCTCGCCATGCATCTGAATGCGATCTTTTCTGACGACCTTTTCAAGAAATTCATCCTCGCCGACATTGCCGCCGAGAAACAGACCTTTGATTCGCAGGCCGAGCTCATCGGGTATATCAGCGCCCGGCTGGCGGAGCTTCTCTCATCGGAACCAAAAACCCTCGGCTTTACGCCATCCGAGCAATTTAATGCCATAAATGCCCACCAAGGCCGGGTTAAAGAGAATTTAGAAGCCTACCGTGCTGCCGGCAAACCCAATCCGGATGGAATTTTCTGGCCTGATCCGACCCGGGACAACGGCCGCTCCCTCTTTAGCACCCAACCGTACTTAAAATCGCTGAACTTAATCGGCAAAGAAACACCGGTTGGCTCTGCCGGCAGTTGCTTCGGTGAAGAAATTGCTTTCGAGTTTCAAAAACGCGGCTTCAATTATGTCGTAACCGAACGCGAGGATGATTACGGCGAAGGCGTCTTCTTTGCCGGCTTCGACGCAAACAACCCTTACGCCCGATTTTCCGCCAACTGGGGAATCATGTTCAATACGCCGAGTTTTCGGCAGCTGGCCGAAAAAGCCTTCGGTTTGCGCAAAATGCCCCGGTTATTATTCGAACAAGAAATCGATGCAGACCGGAAGCTATTCGGCGACCCCTTTCGCGAGGGCGTTTATTTCGGCTCGCAAGAGGCATTCGATGCAAATCAGGAGAAGCACAATGCCGCAGCGCGGGAAGCTTTTCTGAAATGCGAGGTATTTATCATCACTCTCGGTCTCAACGAATGCTGGGAGTTGATTTCGGACGGCACCGTACTTTCGCGCAGCCCGCGCAACGAGGAAATGATGGGCCTGGTCAGCCCTAAAGTTCTCACGGTTCAGGAAAACATCGACAACGTACAGACCTTTATTAATATCCTGCGTGAGCACAACCCGGGTATCAAAATCATCATCAGCGTATCACCTATACCGTTCGTTGCCACGGTTCGCTCACAAGCATTTCATGTGATTGAGGCCAATACCCACTCCAAAGCCGTATTGCGGGTCGCCGCCGATGAACTCGTGCGGACAAACAACGATGTTTATTATTTTCCGAGTTATGAGCTGGTAACGACATGCATGGAAAATCCCTGGGCCGAAGATCACCGCCATGTATCACGTGAAACCGTCGGCAAAGTCATGGGCATGTTCAACGCCATGTTTGTTAAAGACGGCGCTTTGATAGAAGAAAGTTGAATGCACGATGGCAAATGACCAAAGCAAAAATCCTGCCGCTTCCCTCGCCTTCGGGCCGGAGGATGCGAAAATCATCAATGAGTTTCTGAAAACCCAGTCCCATCAGGTTTTTAAAATTCCCGATGTCCGTGTTTTGATCGCGCAGGCGCGGCTCGAGCGGCTGGACCCGGCGGACATTCGCACGTTTGACGGTCACGGCGACTCGGTCATCGACAACACCCTCGAACATAACTTGAATGCTTTGAAAAAGGCCGTCGCATTCGACCGCCCCTCGCAGCTGATCAATCCCTTGTGCCAAATTCAATATGTGCAATATCACCAGCAAAGCCTGAAGGTGCTAACCATCGGCCCGCGCTCTGAAGCCGAGATATTCGACCTTATCGCCGCCGGCTTCCTGCCGGAAAACATTCGCGGCCTGGACCTGATCTCATATTCGGATTTTGTCGATCTCGGCGACATGCATGAAATGCCCTACGAAGACAACAGCTTCGATATCGTGATTATCGGCTGGGTCCTCGGCTACAGCAATGATATTGCCAAGGTCGCACAAGAAGTCCTGCGCGTTAGCCGGCCCAATGGCGTGATCGCCATCGGCAACCAACACACACCGATGACAAAGGAAGAAGTCGAAAAGAACCTCGGTTACAAACTTGACGACACGCGCTTTGAAACCGCTGAGGACCTGCTGGCACCGTTCGAAGGCCATGTGGACCAGGTGTATTTCCGCCACGATGTTCACCCCAGCATGCGCGAACGCAACGGTGACCTCATGGTTATCTTCCAACGACCGGGAGATGAATTGGCTTAACCGCCGTTCACGTCACCAGTCGGGTCCTTCTCTACCAGATCAGCCGCCGTATCGCATTTCTTGGCCGCCTCTTCCATTTCCGGTTTCATCGCCGGGTTTTGCGCACCGACATCACGCATGAATGCTGCAGATTCACGCAACAGCATGGCAGCCAATTCAGCATTTTTCATCGTGGTATCCTTTGATAACCTGAGCGGGTCCGCCCCGGTATCTTATCAGGCGCGAATTCGGGAACAAAATCCGGCATCTCGAGGGAATAATGACAACGATCAAAATAACCGAGGTCAGGGCCTCTTCTTTCTACAAATCTGAGGCCTTTGGGCCGGCGAATCTAATCGACGGTGATAAGGAATTCGGCGGCTGGATCACCGATGTCAACGCCTGGCAAAATGCCTGGATTGAATTTCGATTCGCAGCGCCGGCTTCCCTATCCGAAGTGGAAATCTGTAATGGCTTTATTGAAGAGGAGATCGCAAAGACACGTGACGACTATTTTTTCCACAAACGCGCCAAGGATATTGTTATCGGTTTCGGCGAAGCCGATCCGAACGGTGTTCAAATCACGCTAAAGGATTCAAAAGAACCGCAAATCATACCTCTCAATCTTTCAACGCCTGCCGATAGGGCGCGCATCACTTTTATGAGTGTTTACGACGCTTCACCGGGCGATTCCATCACGCCGTACGATGTCATGGGACTTCGCCACATTGCGTGGCGGTAAAATTACCCACGCTTGAGAAACTGTTCGTAAGCCGCAACAGCCGATAAACCGGCGGCAGCATTATAGGTTTCATCGAAAACGGCCATACCGTTTTTTAACCCCATCGCCCGGTGTTTTCGTTTTTTCGTATCAATTTCATCGGTACCATCTGAACGCAACACCAGCGAGAAATGAGCCGAACCTTGATAGCCGGCCAAGCCTCGCTCAGCAGCATCTATTATTTTTGCGACATCATCGACACCCTGCGCCTGGGTCAAAATCACCGGCATATTCACATGCAACACAAAAGCATCCAGCGCTTCATGCGCCAGTGTGATCCTGACAATATCTTCTACGGCTTGTGCGTTATCCTTGGTCAGGGCCGCGCGGGATACATCAATTGGGTTTGTCGTGCCTGCGCCCGCCGCCAATTCAAGAGCCTTGAGCGCCTCGCGGGTTTCGGCACTTAAGGCAGGCACGCGCAATCCGCGGCGCGAAAAGGCATCGACGCCCAATACGCTCGCCCCACCGCCATTGCCAAGCATGACAATATTTTCCGTGACACGGGCTTTGTTCGGCTCGAACATCTGAAAAGCAAGCAGCATGTTGAGAAACTCATCCAACGTTTGCGCTAGAACCATCCCGGTCTGCCGGCATAATGCGACCCACGCAGCATTATCGCCGGCCAAAGTCCCGGTGTGAGAGCCGACCGCCCGACTGCCGTCCTGGGTTTGCCCGCCCTTGAGCAAGACCATCGGCTTTTTACCCCGAGCGCGTTTCAGAGTTTCAAAAAACCGGCGTCCGTTTTCAATCGATTCTAAATAAAAGCCAATGACTTTGGTTTTCGGATCGGCAAGGTGGTACTGGAGTAAGTCACTGGGGCCGATATCGGCACTATTGCCGAGTGCCATGATACTGCGAAAGCGAATGCCTTGCGCGCCACCCCGGCGCAACATATCGACACTCATGCCCCCGCTTTGTGAAATAATGGCAACGTTGCCCAGCTCTTCCGAAGCCCCATGGGCGAGCGTGATACGGCCCTCCGGGGAATAACCACCGTTGCAATTTGGCCCGAGCAAGCGAACGCCGGCACCATGCGCCGCCGACAACAATTCATTTTGAAGACTTTCGCCCCCTTCGATTTCGGCAAAACCACTTGACGTGATATGGGCGAATTTCAGATTGCCCTTGGCCGCAGCCATCGCGCCGGGTCCGGCCTTCGCGGGGATTGCGACATAGGCATAATCCACCGGTTCGGGTATATCGCCGACGGACCGGTAGGCCTTCATCCCCTCCACTTCATCCGCGCTCACATGAACCGGATAAATTTTGCCGGCATAACCAAAGGCGCGAAGTTTATCGATAAACAGGTTGGCCCGGTTGCTGCCCGAGGCCGACGCACCGATCACGGCAACGGTACGCGGTTTCATGAGCGGCTCGAAATAAGCGCACAAGTCGCTTTCGCTCATGTCTTCGATATCAGTGATGGTGTTGATAGCCACCGGCAATAGGGCTCCGTCGTGAAAATGCGTAACGAACCGTTTTAACCGGGACCCATCATTGACGAAAGACGGCGGCTACGGCGTCGCGACATATTAACCAAGTTTTACGGGATGAAAAGAGAGGACTTAAGACGTGACTTTGTTCTTTGCCGGGAAATCGTCAACATAGCCGCGATGCATGAGGATATATTCTTCTTCGTTTGCAGCCGGGTCTTTTGACGGCGTAACCTGGAATTCACAAGACTCTTTAACATCAAGCGCAACATTATCGGCATTTTCAGGCATCGGTGCATCGAGCACGGAATGAAGTAACGTCCAGTCACCACTCGCCTCGTCTTTTTGCCAAACGCGGG
>CALINB010000180.1 GCA_938045325.1 uncultured Rhodospirillales bacterium
CAAGAAGAAAACAACAAAGAAAAAAGTTGCCAAGAAAAAGACCGCCAAAAAGAAAGCGGCGAAGAAAAAGCGGCGCTAAATTAAATGGCCGACACTGCGACAGAAGGCCCTCTACACGGCATCCGGGTGATTGATCTCACCCGGATCCTGGCGGGCCCGTTCTGCACCATGAACCTGGGCGACATGGGTGCGGAGGTCATTAAAATCGAACGACCGGGCGCGGGCGATGACACCCGCAACTGGGGTCCACCCTTTGTGGGTGACGAGGCCGCTTATTTTCTCGGGGTGAACCGCAACAAGCGCAGCGTGACGCTCAATCTCAAAGAGCCTCGTGGGCAGGAAATTCTCAAGACCCTGCTCAGCAATGCCGACGTACTGATTGAAAATTTTAAAACTGGCACATTGGAAGGCTGGGGCATTACACCCGAATGGCGTGAAGCAAATGCACCGCAGCTCGTTCATTGCCAGATCACCGGTTATGGCGACAAAGGCCCGAAGGGCGGCTGGCCGGGATACGATTTCCTCCTTCAAGCGGAAAGCGGATTGATGAGCATTACCGGCGAAACCGACGGCGGGCCCATGAAACTCGGCGTCGCCATCGTCGATGTGTGCACCGGTATGTATTCCGCCATGAGCATTTTGGCCGCCTTGAACGCGCGCCAACGCACCGGCAAGGGCCAGCGGGTGACGACGACGCTGTTCGACACCAGCCTCACGATGCTGGTCAACGTCGCCTCGAACTTTCTCGCCAGCGGCAAACGCCCAGGACGGTACGGCAACGGTCACCCGAACATCGTCCCCTATCGTGACTTTCCCTGCGGCGAAGGCGAAATCGCGCTCGCTGTCGGTAATGACACGCAATTTGCGAAATTCGCGGCCTGTGTCGGTCATCCGGAATGGGCTGAAGACGAAAAGTATCAAACCAATCCGGCGCGGGTGAACAACCGCGATGATATCGAAGCTAAAATTCGTGAGGCTCTTTCAAAAGACTCCGCAAAAAACTGGATCGACCAATTCGTCAAGGCCGGCATTCCCTGCTCCATGGTCTATCCGGTCGATGAAGCACTCGAAAGCGAACAGGCCAAAGCCAATAACATGGTTGTTGAGGTCGAGCACCCGACCGCGGGTCCGGTGCGCATGCTCGGCATTCCTTATCATTTTTCCGACACGCCCGAAGGCATTCAATCACCGCCGCCGGTCTTAGGGGCTGACACCGACGATGTGCTGAAAACCATGGTCGGTCTCAACGACAACGACATCGAAGAGCTTCGCTCAGGCGACGTAATATAAAGGACTGCAATCGTGGCGGATAAAACAGCCTCTTTAACGGATGCCGTCAAAAGTCATATCCGCGACGGCGATACGGTTTTTATCGCGGGCTTTGGTCACGCCGTCCCGTTCGCCTTGGGCCACGAAATCCTGCGCCAAAACATCAAAGACCTGACCCTGTGCCGGGCCGGTACGGATATTTTGTTCGATCTCATGATCGCCGCGGGTGCGGTGAAAAAAGTCATCTTCGGCTATCTCGGTAATCCGGGCATCGGTTTGGGCCACGCCTTTCGCCGCGCCGTCAAGGAAGGTAAAATCGAATACGAAGACTGGACCAACTTCGCGATGATCCTGCGTTTGCATGCCGCGCGCCTCGGCGTGCCGTTTCTGCCCTCGCGCATCCTGCAACTCGGCGATATGCCGAAAGCCCTGCCGGATCTTAAGTTTATGGATTGTCCCTACACGGGCGAAAAGCTGGCTTGTATTCCGGCGCTCAAGCCCGACGTCGCCATCGTTCACGCGCAGGCAGCCGACCGGAACGGAAATATTCAGTTTTACGGAATCGACGGCGATACCGTTGAAGGAGCGCTGGCGTCCGATAAAATTATCGTCAGCGTCGAGCAGCTTCTCGAACCCGAACAAATTGCGCAGGCGCCTGAACGAACCCGTATCCCGGCGCACCGGGTTAGTGCCGTTTGCGAAGTGCCGTTCGGCGCCCATCCCTCGTACGTCGAAGGATATTATGGCCGCGACGATGAGCACTTTTACGCCTACGATAAAGCCGGCCGGGACGCCGAAACCCTGCAAACGTATCTCAAAGAATGGGTGTTTGACTGTCCGACACGCGATCAATACCTAGAGACAATCGGTGCCAAAAAATTGTCCGCGCTGAAAGCACAAAGCAGTGGGAGGATGCCATGAGTTCGCTTCCCGCTACGGCCGGGCTCGCGCTCGCCGGGGCCTTAGAACTTAACGACGCCGAGGTGTGTTTTGTCGGCATCGGCAATCCGTCCGACGCGGCCTTGCTCGCCAAGCACACGCACGCCCCCGACATGACACTGATTTACGAATCCGGCGTGATCGGTTCCGACCCGAAAACGCCACCGCTTTCAACCGGCAGCCCATCGGTGTCGAACGGCGCGCTGATGATCACGGACGGCCTTACCGTATTTGCCGAATTGCAGGCCGGACGCATCGACGTCGGACTCTTATCGGCAGCGCAAGTCGATATTACCGGTAACTTAAACAGTACCGTTATCGGCGAATACGCGTCGCCGAAATTGCGGATGGTCGGCTCCGGCGGCGCGCACGACATTGCCTGCTGCGCCAAGCGTTTGGTCATACTAATGCCGCACGATGCGCGGCGCTTTGTGGAGCGAGTCGACTTTTCGACCAGCCCGGGCACGTCCAACGAACGAGCCAATCTTAAACTCGGCCTCGGCCCGACCGCATTGATCACGGAACGCGCAAAATTCACTTTCTCGACCGGTTCTGCCCAACTCGCCGCGGTGATGCCGGGCTATACGGAAGACCAAGCGCTCGAAGACATCCCCTGGACGATTGAGAAAGCATCCGATTTTCAGGTGGTTGAAACCTTCGATACACAAGCCGTCCGCACTGCCGAGACCCGCCTCGCGTATTTGTTTTCGTAAGACCTGAATCCAGTCACTTCATTCCTTTCCATCGTTAACACGATTTACGTTTTGCGAAAGCCAAAATTGACTTTGGATAAGGCACCATTACCTGATTTGCGCTAAGGGAAAAGCTAGGCGTTACGTGCCGGAAGCAGCGCACGCCGAAATTGGGCTCTTTATCCAGAGGTGCAGGATCATGACATTTTTCAAATCCAAAACGAATTCCGTTATGGCCGGGGTGAATAAAACGTTATCGTTATTTTTAATCGGTCTCATACCGTTTTTTTCCACTATGGGATCAACCTATAGTGCCGATTCCGAGAATCAGAAGACGGGCAAAGGTACTTCGGTTGAAGAGCGGCTGGCTCATGTATTTGCAAAGGGAAAGTTCAACGTTAACCTCCGCTACCGATATGAATTTGTCAACCAGGACGGCCTTAATCGAAACGCCCATGCCAATACGCTACGTGCGCGTATAGGATATACGACAGGCACCTTTTACGGATTTTCCGCAAAAGCCGAGGGCGAGGCGATTGCCCCGATCGGGCATGAATTTTTTAACAGTACGACAAATGGAAGCTCCACGTTTCCGACCGTCGCCGATCCAGAAGAATTGGAAGTCAATCAACTCTGGCTGCGATATTCAAACATACCCAAGACTGTAATTACCGGAGGCCGACAACGCATTATCTTTGATAATGCCCGCTTTGTCGGCAATGTCGGTTGGCGTCAAAACGAACAAACATTCGACGCCGCGCAAATTAACTTTAAGGGCGTTCCGGATACGAAACTCACATATGTTTATCTTTGAAAAGTAAACCGAATTTTTGGTGATGACTCTCTGAACGGAAACTTTCGCATGAGTTCCCATTTGGTTAATGCCGCATATAACGGTTTTAAAAAATACGGGAAGTTGACAGCCTATGCTTATCTGCTTGATTTCACCCGTCGCACTCAAAGCGCAAACTCGACGCAAACCTATGGCTTGCGCTTTAAGGGAGATCATAAAATTACCGACAAGGCAAAACTTCTCTACACCCTGGAGGGTGCCCATCAGCGGGACTTTTCGGATAACACCAACAACATCTACCAAAATTATTATACCGGTGAACTGGGGATACACTTTCCTAAGGTATTCGATAAGGTGAGTGTCACCGGCAAGATTGGTTATGAGGTCCTCGAGGGAGACGGCAACCGAGCTTTTCAAACACCTTTGGCAACCCTGCATGCATTCAACGGCTGGACGGATAAATTCCTCTCGACACCAAGCGACGGCATTGAGGATTTGTATTTTGCGTTGGGCCTTAAACTGTACGGCGTCAACATCCTTGGCGTTTACCACGACTTTGATGCCAATAACACGAGTGCGGACTACGGTAATGAATGGGGAATCAATATTTCACGCAAATTTTTCAAACGCTTTTCAGCAGGCGTAAAATACGCCAACTATGGCGCAGAAGATTTTGCCACTGATACCCAAAAGCTTTGGCTCACCCTGCAGTTCGATTACTGACGGATACGCTAATCCTCATAAAGGCCACGGCCTTCTTTGGTGATGAAAGTCTTGCGGTTGTGGCCCGTGGGAATCTTGCCATCCAATGCGCGCGCCATCCACTCTGCCAAGTAATGGAACGTCGGCCGTCCGCACAGCGCTTTCGTGGTGTGGGTCGAATGGAACTCGTCTTCGATAATCCACATTTCCTTCGGACAATTCAGCGCCTCAAAAGCTTGCTCCGCATCCTCGAGCGGGTTCAAGGGATCGAACTCGCCGACACACATCAACGCCGGACATTTTATTTTTTCGGCGTGACCTTTCAGCGTAAATCCTTCGGCCATAGCATCAAATGCGTCTTCATCCTCCATGCCCGCCATCGCCATGAAAACTTGCTTAAAGCGGATGGGTGCTTCGTCGAAAATTTTAAGATAATCCCATTGGTAATTGGCGACCGCACTCGCGACGGCGGCAAAGCGGGGCTCGTTAGCCGCCGCTAACATCGACCAGAGGGAGCCGAAACTGCGGCCCGAAACGCCGATGCGGTTTTCATCGACATCGTCGCGCGCTGCCATAAAGTCGAACGCGGCCTTGGCCGCTTCGATGTGATTTTCAGGCGTGACATAAAGCCCCCGGCGCCAGGATTCCCCCTGGCCTGGGCCGTCGATCGTCAGTACATGCATGCCGCGCTGATGGTATTCGCTATCAAGTGGATTCGGATAACTTTCCTTGGTCATATCCATGCCGGGAATGAAAACAACTGCCGGTGCCTTCACGCCGCCGGGCTGCAGATGCAACACCGCCGGCAGGGTTGTGTCGCCGAACGGCACTTCGATCACTTCAATCGGATAATCCATAAGCGCATAGAGCCGTTTCGAACATTCCTTGGTTTTTTCGTAAATCTCCCAGCGCCGCTCACTCATGATCGGAATGAAATAGTGCTGTGCTTCGCGGTATTTTTGCGTGGCCAAAAGATAGAGCGGGCGAGCGTTGATTAGATCGCCGTGCTCTTCGGCCTTACGCGCCAAATACTCGGCATGCTCGGCTTCCTTGAGAACATATTTCGAGACCATACGCATGCTTTTCGCCTGCGGTGGCATCAGCCGGCTGTCGAGTTCGTAGTGAACCGCACGCCCCGTCGCCTTCAGCATATAGTCGTTGATCCATTGCTGACCGTCGCGATCACGAATATTGCGTTTCATGGATTCCCCCTAACCTTTTGTCGTTAAAAGCTTTTCTGCCGTTCGATGGCAAATGTCCTCGATATCGTCCTCACTCAATCCCGGCACACTCAGGAGGTGTGCAATGGGATTCATATTTGCCATACCTGCTGGATGGTCGGTACCGAGCACGAATTGGCCCGCACCGCATTCCCGGATCAGGTGATCGAGGTTTTCGGTATTATAAACGAGTGTATCGAAATACAGCTGCTTGAGATATTCACTCGGCTTTTTCTTTTCATCACCACGGCCGCCGCGATCATTACTGTCATGACCGTGATCATATCGTCCGATGTATGACGGCAGCAAGCCACCGCCATGTGCGCCGAGAATTTTCACACCTGGAAAACGGTCAAGGGTACCTTCATAGATCAAATGTGCAAGCGCTACCGATGTATCCAACGGATTACCGATGATATTGGCAAGAAACCCTTTACCTTGGAATCGCGGCGCGCCCTCCTTGAAATGTTTCGGATGAATAAAAACCAGCGCCCCAAGCTCTTCGGCCTTGGCCCAAAACGGATGAAACTTCGGATCGGCAAGCTCTTCGCCATTGACGCTTGCACAAATCATTGTACCGCGATGACCAAGCTTTTTAACCATATGTTCTAATTGCTCAACGGCAAGATCGGGATGTTGCAGTGCAACGGCACCAAGCGCGACAAATCGATCCGGATGTTTAGCACAGACGTCGGCAAGCTTTTCATTTTGAATACGTACAATTTCGGTGGCCAAATCCCGTTCGGCCCATTGAAAATGATGAAAGACTGAAATGCTCAAGGCCTGCACATCAATGCCCATCGCATCCATGTCGGCCAAACGGTTGGTTACATCGCCGACACTATATTGCTCACCGCCGGACGGATCCTTGCCATCAAGTTCATAACGTCCCTCAACCAACGGCACGACATCACGCACAACACAATGGGCATGTAAATCGATTGTCGTTAAGCGCTTACCATTAACCACGACCGGGCGTGGTGTTTCGCTTTCGAGTGTGGTTGGGTTGCGGCCAACCGGTGGTTTATCGGCGTGATAATGAAATTCACAACCGACAAATCCGATATCGTCGTCTCCGCCGCCTCCGGTTTTTTCAGACATTAATCCTCCCCTTAAATCTTGATATAAAAGTTTCATCTTTTATACCACAAAGTCTGCAAAGCGCCTTAAAAATCAATACTATACGTAGTATGCCCCGTTTATTTCCTGGCCGGTCTACGAGTTTCCCGGTATGGTAAAAACGACAGATTTTCATATGCTTAGGCAGTGAAAATAGCCCCGTTTCAGAAGAACGGGCACTAATGACTTAAGACTGCTTATTTAACAGCAGCGGCGTCATAAAAAAACATTCAAGGCAGAAGCCGTCCCTTGTGAATCGTTCAGCGGTGCCGATGCGCCGGTGAAGGCGCCTGCGTGTATGCGGGCGATGATGCAAACGAAGCGGCGTTAACGTTAAAGAAGCCTTGAACCATGGTAACACTGGCGGCCATTTCCGATAGCCTTACGTCGTCGGCCATCAATCAGCAGATCACCGGCTTGTCGCGTGGTGCGCGGCAACTGATTGAGGGTGGCCGGGTCGTACCAGTCGGTCTGGAATTGCCATCCTTAGCGCGTAATGGCGATACCAAAACCGTGACCGCCCGGGTCACAAATTCGGATGAATCCGTCACCACGGAATTCGAACTCACCTTCGAGAAAATCAGATCCGGTATTATCCGGGTCGAAGTTTCCAATCCGAACGTTGCTTCGGAACGCTCCAGCACCTTCGATATTCACCTTGATAATGATGGCAGAATTGACGGTTTCGATACCAACGGAACCGGAACCGTCGATACGGTCAACACGCCGAATCTTAACTTCGCAACAAACGGCGCACTGTTCCAATTTAATTTCAATGATGCCCGGTTAAGCCCTATAAGCTTCAGCCAATTCAGTTTTCCCTCTGCAATTCTCGATATTCTGCAAGGGACCGGCAACCCGCCCATTACCGGCAGCAGCCTAAACTCGATTTCCGGCGCGACCGCCGGCAATGATACCCTCACCGGTACGGCGGTCGCCGACAGCATCGACGGGCTTGCCGGTGATGACACCATCAGTGGCCTCGCTAGTTTCGATTTGATTTATGGTGGTGATGGTAACGACATCATCGATGGGGCCACCGGTGACGATAATATTTTCGGTGACAATGACGATGACACCCTGATCGGCGGAATCGGCGACGACAGCCTCGATGGCGGCGCCGGTACGGATACCGTGAGCTTTGCCAGTGACGCGGCCGGTGTCACGGCGAGCCTCACGACCAACCGGGCGACCGACGGCAACGGCGACACGGACACTTTAGCCAACATCGAAAACCTGACCGGATCCGGTTTCAACGACACGCTCACTGGGGACGGGAATACCAACACGCTTGACGGCGGCGCGGGTGATGACATCATTGACGGTGCGGCCGGCAACGATACCCTCATCGGCGGCACCGGCAACGATACGCTGACCGGTGGCACCGGTACTGACACAGCCGACTTTTCCGGCGACGCAGCTGGCGTGACGGCCAACCTCGCCACTAACACGGCAACCGACGGTAATGGCGATACGGATACCCTCTC
>CALINB010000181.1 GCA_938045325.1 uncultured Rhodospirillales bacterium
GATTGATACTCATGTTTCCGTGCTGTTCCTTGCCGGAAACCGGGCGTTTAAGCTTAAGCGCGCCGTAAAATTTCCCTATCTGGATTTTTCGACTGTGGCGAAGCGCCGCGATGCCTGTGAAGCGGAAGTTCGGATCAACCGCCGTACGGCGCCCGACATCTATCTTGGGACTGTCGCCGTTACGAAAAGCCCCAAAGGGAAAATCGGCTTGTCGGGGTCGGGCAAGTCGCGGCTTGCGCAAGCGTTGGCGCCAAGGCTTGGGGCTGTCCCCGGGGCTCGTGTTGCACGCAGTGATGTATTGCGAAAAAGGATGGCAGGCGTTTCTATTTATGAAAAGCTTCAAGCGCAAAACTACTCATCGGAAATGACCCAGAAAACTTATGACAGGGTTTTGCAGGAGTGCGAAACATCATTAAAGGCCGGGTACTGGGCTATAGCCGATGCTGTGTTTGCCCGGCCAGATCAACGCTCGGCCATCGAAAACGTCGCCGAGAATATGAATATCCCCTTTTACGGCCTTTGGCTCGACGCACCGGAGCCGGTTTTGAAGTCTCGTGTCGATGCGCGGCGTGAGGATGCGTCCGATGCCGATGTAAATGTTGTCGACCAGCAAATGGGTTATGAATTAGGGGCCATATCGTGGCGGCGGATCAATAGTGGTGAATCGATGAAAAAAACCATTGAATCGGCCATGTTATGTCTGAACGGTTTTTCCAGTCCTGCCGCAGGAAAAGATTGATAAAAATCAAGGTTGTGTGCACGTTTAAGACGTATTTTAATAACGCAATAAGTTCATAAGCCTGTTTCACGGGCGCTGATCGAAAGGGAAGCTGCAAATGCCGATTAGACGAATTCTCGTAACAGTCGATGGAAGTAAGGCCTCTAATGAGGCGATGAAATCGGCTTTCTCGCTCGGAAAATATTTGCCGGCGCACGTTGAGGTTATGCATGTTCGCGCCGATCCCAAGGAAGTTGTTCCATTGCTGGGTGAAGGCATGTCCGGCTCGATGATTGAAGATATGATCGATGCCGCCGAGAGCGAAGCGGAAACCAGGTCCCAGCAGGCCCGGGCCGCGTTCGATCAGTATTGTTCGGAGCATAATGTTCCGCTCGATTTAACACCTGAAAAACCGGATCAGTTGTCATCGGCTTGGCTGGAGGAAGTCGGGCGCGAGGATGAAATCGTCGCCTGGCGGGGCCGGCTATATGATCTCATCGTCATGCCCCGTCCGGGTCCCGATACGGATGTATCGGCGACCATGGCACTCAATGCGGCTTTGTTTGATACCGGCCGGCCTGTTCTGGTCGTACCGCCAGGTGGTAAAGATATTAAAATTGATAAAATCGCCATTGCTTGGAACGGTCAGGCGGAAGCGGCGGAATCAGTTGCCGCCGCATCGCCGTTATTACGGATCGCAACGAAAGCCATTGTCTTAACGGCCGAAAGTTCCAAGACGCCGGCATCGGCGGCACAGGAACTTGCGACGTATTTAGCCTGGCAAGGTATCACGGCGGATACACAAACCATTCAATCGGAATCTGGATCGGTCGGTGCGCAATTGCTGAAGGCGGGTGCTGAGGCGGGTGCCGATATTATGATTATGGGAGCCTATACCCATAGCCGGTTGCGCGAATTGATTTTGGGCGGCGTGACACGGCACATGTTAGCGGAGGCCGAAATTCCGCTGATCATGGCGCGCTAATATAAATTCGGTAACTCTGTTTGGGGTTGCTACGCGAATAAATCCTGCTGCGTGCCTGGTGGAATGTCCTCTTCCGCGCTGAGACATGATTCCGTATATGGTGTAAGCAGTGGCGCGACGGTATCGAATGGCTGGGTTGGGTCGAGCCAGGCCAATTCGGCGTTTTTTGGTAAAATGACCGGCATGCGGTTATGAATGCCGGCAATGTTGCCCGCCGGTGCACAGGTGATAATGGTGAAAGCCGTTTCGGTGAAGAGCCCTGCAAATGCGAAGGGCTCGTCATTTTCTAGTGCAATCCGGTTCTTAAAGCGGTTACGTCCGGCTTTGCGCCATTCAAAATAAGCGGTTGCTGGGACTAAACAACGGTTTTCCAATAGCGGCTGGAAAGTTTTCCGCTCTGTTAACGTTTCCGACCGGGCATTGATCAGGGGTTTGTTGTCCCAAGAAGCTGGCAGGCCCCAGCTCAGTATTTTAGCCTGGTGAGGCTGACTGATGATTATTACGGGATCAGTTGGCCGGATTTCATCTTGAGACAGGTCTAACGGCAATTCATCAATCGATGAGGATGTGACCTCAAATCGGACCTCGAGGGTGTCTTTCGTCGTTTTGCGTTCGAAGCGGGAGCACATAAAATTGAAGAAAACCCGAAAAGTGATGTTCTTGTCGCCTTCAGATTGCTAATTTTCAGCCATGACACAAGAGGCAATGAAAGAGGGTCGGCAAACGGTCGTGATAACCGGCGCCAGCCGGGGTATCGGGCATGCAACCGCCAGATGTTTTCTTGATCGTGGTTGGCGAATCATTACGTGTTCGCGCGACGAAACACCGGAAGCCTGTAAGCGAGACCCGAATTGGACCTGCCATATCCCGACGGATCTCGGCGATAGTGCCAGCGTTCAAAATTTAATCGAAGAAGCAAACCGCGTCATAGGTGACGGCCCGCTGCATGCGTTGGTTAATAATGCCGGTATGTCGCCGAAATCACCGGTTAAGGAGCGGCTTGGTTGTTTGAACGGTGATATTGAAGCCTGGCGGGAGGTTTTCGATTTAAATTTTTTCGCACCCCTTGAGCTTTCCCGCGGGTTTGCCGCAGCTCTTCACCGTGGCAAAGGCGCAATCGTGAATGTGACGTCGATTGCGGGCCATTCGATCCATCCGTTTGCCGGTTCGGCTTATGCAATTTCGAAAGCCGCCCTTTCGGCCTTAACACGCGAATTGGCCAACGAATTGGCTGCCCTGGACGTCCGCGTCAATGCTGTTGCCCCAGGAGAAATTGAAACCGATATGATTGAGCCCGAATATGAGGTGCTCATACCGCGAATTCCGCTTGAGCGAATGGGGACGCCGGACGATGTCGCGCGCTCGATCTATTATCTTTGTTCCGAAGATTCCAGCTATGTGACGGGCTCGGAGCTTTGGGTCACCGGCGGCCAGCACCTGTTTTAAAGGGATTGGCCCGAGCCCGGCGGCGGGCGGCGCACGAAAACCGCTAAAAACCAGCAAAATCCCCATATCTTGTGGATAACAGTCATTTGCGGGCCATATATTGATGATATATGATCTCTCGAGATCGCCGTGAGCGGCTTGCCACGGCTCTTTGCGCGCCGTTTCATGCGCGGGAGGAAAGTAAATGGCTGAACGATCGTCCGAACAATCAAAACATGTGAATCCGGCAGAAGACGATGCGCTAGAACGTGCTGAGACCGCTGTAGATGCGTATTCAGACGCTGACCGCAAAGACGGTGAATTAAACGAAGGCGGCCTTGAATTCGAAACGTATGAAGCGCCGTTTTACATTAAGTATCGGCTGTTATCCATTTTCGCGGTTCTTGCGAGCGGTGCTTGGCTGGCAACTTGCGCATATTTTATTGAACAGCAAATCGCTTGGCGGGATTTTCTATTTCTATTGCCACATGAAATCGGCGGATTGGCGGCCGGTGTTTTAACACCCTTGGCACTTTTGTGGATGGTTGTTGCTTTTTTCGAGCGCGGTCGGCAATTGCGCGTCGAAACAAAGGCCTTGCGTTGGCAACTAAGCCGCCTGACGTATCCTTCCGATAAAGCGCAAACACGTTTGAATGCAATAACAGACTCGCTGCGGCGCCAAGCACGGGATTTAACCAAGGCTTCGGATGAAGCCGGGCGGCAAGCCGAAAAAATAAACGATGTTATCCAGCGCCAAGCATTGAATTTGTCACGGGTATCCGAAGATGCAGATCTACGGGCCCAAGCCGTTGCCGAGTCGCTGCGGCGGCAAACCGAAGACCTAAGAAGTGCCTCGGTGACAGCGGCAGATCAGGCGCGCACGACAGCGGAAACATTGCAATTGCGGACCAGTGAATTGATTGCGTCATCCGACCGGGCATCCGGGCGTGCCGAGGATATCAGCGATCTATTACAGGAACGTAGTCAAGAGCTGGCGCAAACTTCCGAACAAGCCGTCATGTTAACGCAATCGGCGGCAAACACGTTTCAGGACAGGACGCTTGAGCTTGAAAAAGTTGCCACCGGAACCGTCGAAAGGGCCGACACTGTCGGGGAGCTCCTTGAAAGCCGTTTGCAGGATTTAATGTCGGCATCCGAAAAAGCGGCACTGCAATTGCGGCAAAGTACGGAAATCCTCCAAGGGCATGCCCACGATTTGACGGACCGGACAACGCGGGCTGAAGCACAAACGAATTCCATGAATGAAATACTTGTCCGTCAGGCTGAACATTTAGATGAGGTTGCAAACCGTGTTGCCGAAAAAACGGCGGATATTGAATCCGATCTAGGCCAGCAAAACAAAACGTTGCTGCAAACCTCCGATCATGTTGCCGAACGAGTGAAAGAAATTGGCGATGAATTGCGCACACAGGCACGGAACCTCGTCAATACATCCGAAAACGTTACGTTGCAGGTTGAAAACAGTGGTATTTCATTCCGCAAACAGGCGGACGATATGAGTGAAATTGCCGAACGGACAGCCGCCCGTACGGAATCGATCGGCGGCGATCTTCGCGATGTATCACAAGAGCTAACATTGATTTCGGAGCGTGTTCTCGACCGGGCCGCGCGGGTGGGTGATGAGTTAAAACAACGCTCAGCCGATCTTGTCGAGCTTTCGGATGAAACCGTTGGTAAAGTCGAAGATGTCGGTAAAACCGTGCAGCGGCATACGGAAGATTTGGGGCAATTTGCCAGTTCCTCTTTAATGCGTATCAGTGCCGTCGGTGAAGCGTTGCGCCAAAGGACATTGGATTTGGCTGAGGCATCGAACAAGGCTGAAAACAATGTCGATACGGTTTCCAAACACTTACAGCGAAGCTCACAAGATGTTACCGCGGCAGCGGAAAAGGGCGTAACCGATATCACTGCGACCAGTGAAACAATGGCGCGTGGCGTGCTTGAAATCAATGCGGCAACCGACAGGGCCAGCCAACTCATTGAATCGTTCCGGGGACGGCTTGGCGAAATTACCGATACGTCCGAAACCTTGACGGCCCGCCTCAGGGGGCTTGGTGAAACGATCCAGGACCGTTCTGTCGAATTGTCGACGCATGCCGATCAAGCAGCCGAAAAAATCGACGGCGTTTCCGTTAAATTAGGGGATCAGTCAGAGCGGCTCGTGCAGGTTAGTGCGCGTGCCTTAAGACGCATGGCGAATGTCGGGCAAATGCTTCGTCATCATACGAGCAATCTGAATGATGCTAGCGAAAAAACCGAAGCAGGATTGAAGAAAGTCTCTGAGGAGGTTCAGAACACGGCGCGGGAATTAGCTGAAACATCCGATTCTGCTACGGCGCTCATTGAAAATGCCGGTCATACGGTTAGGAAGCAATCTGAAGAATTACAGCTTGCATCAACCCGTTCCGTTGAGGCGCTCGATCAAAGCGGCGAAAAACTGCTCAATCAATCGGAACAAGTGTCAGCGGCATCCGAAAAGGCGGCCCGGCTGGTCGCTTTGGTTACGGATGCACTGACACGTCAAGCCGGTGATCTTGCCGCCGTTTCCGATCAGGCGACGGTCAAAGTCAATGATGTGAGCGATGTTTTAGCGAAGCAAGCTGGCAACATCGGCATCATCGCTGAAGATGCAGCGGTTAAATTGTCGACGGCGGAAAGTTCCGTTGAAGAAAGAATGCGTTCGCTTTCAGATACATCGCAGGATTTGCTGAGTGATTTGAAAGACGTCGGCAATGTGGTCTCGGATCACATGCAAAACCTCAACACTCAATCGGCTGAGGCTGAGCAAAGACTTCGGGCGGTTAGTGATAAAATCCAAATTCAAGTCAATGGTGCGACGGCGGCAACGGATCGGGCCTCTAACCGTCTTAATTCGATCGCCGACACAATGAATCAACGCACGGATGCGTTGGACACCGCCATGGTCCGTGCCGGCAAGCAACTACATAATGTTGGCGAATTACTGCAGCAACGTACGAACGATCTTGCATCGGCATCGCATACGGCATCGGAGCATGTTCGCGCATTCGGTGAAACGCTGCAGGGTCAGTCTAATCAATTGAATGATAAATCGGATGAGGCAGCCGTTCGCCTGGAACAAGTCGGCGATGGGCTGCAGCACCGCTCAAATGAACTCTCGCTTGCCGTCGATAAAGCCGCAAAACTGATCGGTCTCACAACCAATGCGTTGCGCCGCCATGCCGAAGAGCTCACGCTGAGCTCGGCGCTGGCCATGAATCAAGTTGATACGGTTAGTGAATCGTTGAAAGAACGTGCCGCGGAGCTAGATGGTGTGTCGGAACGGGCGACAAGCCATCTGCGGGTCGCGGGGCAGGGCTTGCGCCAGCAGGCGCAGGAATTATCCACGCTTTCGGATACGGCTAAAACCAAAGTCGATAATGTGGCCGATACCCTGCATCAGCGGGGAGAACAGATGACCCATGTATCGGATGATGCCGTGAACCGGCTCAATCAAGTCGGCGACAATCTTTCCAAACGCTCCGATGCCGCCGCGGAAGCGGCGAACTATAACGCTTTGAAATTGGAACAAA
>CALINB010000182.1 GCA_938045325.1 uncultured Rhodospirillales bacterium
AGCCGATGATCAAGGCCGAGATCCGCCGGGCGCGAATAACCTCATGCAAAATGATGACGGCAAGGAGCGCGCCGAACAGCGGTCCGGTGAACCGAAGCGCCATGACTTTCGCGAGGGGTGAGGCGCTGAAGGCGAAAAACATCAGCAGCAAAGCGCCGGAATTCAAAAACCCGCGCAGGGCGTGCAGGCCGATCTTTTTGGTTTTGAAATATAGCAAACCGGTTTTCATCACCAACGGCGTAAACACCAAAAGACCGAAGAGGGTCCGGAAGAAGGCGATGACAAAGACATGCACGTCGGACGACACATGACGAACCATGCCGCCCATAACCGATACGCACAAAGCGGACAACAGCATAAAACCCATGCCGCGAACCGTGCTGGGGTGCTTACTAATGACTTCCGAAAATTTCATAGTGTATGAATTTCAAACGATTAATTTATTGATGCGGAACCGGCGGTGCGGTTTCCGTTGATTCTTTTCCGGCGTTTCGTTCGCGATACGCGATATAGGTGCTGGCGGAGAAAATAATTGTGCCGCCGATCCAGACATAAAGGTCGGGGACCTCGAAGAAAATAAAGTAGCCAATAATAGCGGCCCATACCAGACGAAGAAATTCGAGTGGCATAACGGCGGTCATGTCGGCTTCACGGAATGACTGCGCCAACGCTGTTTGTCCCAGACTGCCAGTAATGCCCATAGCGGCGAACCACAGCCATTGTTCCCAATTCGGCATTTGCCAATAAGGAAACGCGGCGATCGCGGTGACCGGTATGAGGAAGATCGTCGAATACAGTGTAATCGTGATGCTCGAATCCGTTTGCGACATCTTTTTTATGATTACGAGCACGATGGCCCATGCGGCGGCGGCACCCAAAATCAGCATGGAGCCGAGATCAAGAGCGATGATGCCGGGCCGCAAAATGATCAAGGCGCCGGCAAAACCGATAATCAAGGCGGTGATGCGCCGGGTCCGGATTGCTTCACCGAAAGCAATGAAGGCGATAACGGTTGCGAACAGCGGCGAGGTAAACGAGAGCGCCATCACCTTGGCCAACGGGATCAGCGCCAGGCCGGTAAAATACATCAGCATGCAGGTGGCGTTGCCGATGCCCCGCAGAAAATGCCAGCCGATAATTTTGGTTTTCAACGGTTCCAGGCCATAGCGGAAAAACAACGGCACGAAGAAGATAAATCCGAAAAAGCAACGGAAAAAGGCGACCTCGAACGGATGAAAGGTCTCGGTCATGTAGCGCGCGATGGCGTTCATGGTGACCAGGGCCACGGTCGAGAGCACCATATAGGCCATGCCGCGAAGGACGTTTTGCGATGGGCCCGCACTTGGGGTTGAAAACAAAGAGGACATCGAAAGCCGGTTGGTTGGCGATAGAGGCATCGCCGTTTCAGGTGCGGGCTTTATAGCACGGAATAGTCCGGCGTTGCGTGAACTGATCGGGCGCGTTGGCGCGGCTTTTCGCGCTATCGCGGGTCTAGGATTTGGCGCCGGTGTCGTCTATAATCATACCATATTTCGTGGGTGGAAAATTAAATGACCCGTTATTTTGTAAACCGGCGTACCACCGGGGCTAACGGACAGGTCCTGGCGGCCTTCTCGTTTTTACTCGTCGCGAGCGCGATGTTCCTATCCACGGTGATCAGTCAATTCAGCCCTGTTTGGAAAGAATGATTCGGCCCTGGGCCGTCACCTTGGGTCTTTCGGCGCCTTATGTGTCCACATCGTTGCCACCGCCGGCCCGTATTGTGACCGCGACGCTGCCGCCCCCGCTTCAAATCGAGCCGCGCACCGAGTTGAAACCGGCCACGACCGTGGCAGCCGTTGATCCGAAACCACTGCCACCGGTGACCATTCAACCGGTGCCAGATAAACCGGTACTCGTTAAACCAGCCCCAGTGCCAACACCTCAAACCGCGCCGCGGAAATTTGTTAAACGCACAGCAAAACCGACCGAACGTCCGGTCACATTAATGGTCTCACCGCCAAAGGTCACACCACCGGCCACTTCACCAGGGTCTGTGACCGCGCCCGAAATGTTACGCCGTGCCCTGCCGGTTCCGCCGATGACAACAGAAGCGGTCAAACCGATCGAGACGGTTCAAGGCAAATCCACACCAAAAGACATCGCGCCGGAAAAAATAACACAGCCCGAGCCGGAACAACTCGCGGCTCTGCCGCTGCCGCAAAAGGTACCGGCTTTGCCGAAACAAGTTGTGCCGCCTTCTGAATACGTCAAACCGGCATGGACGACACCCGAAGGCCAGCCGGTGCCCGAAGAAGACGGCGGCGACTTTCTCACGCAATTGCACAAGAAAGCTTATGCGGGCGATGCCGCTGCGCAACTTGCGTTGGCCAAGCATTATCACACCGGCGGCGGTGTGTCGGTTTCACAGATAAAAGCCATGTTTTGGTATCAAAAAGCCGCACTGCAGGGCGTCGCCGAAGCGCAGCTCAATCTCGGGATGATTTATCATGCCGGTGACGGGGTGCCGAAAAATCCGGCCAAGGCGTACCGTTGGATCAACATGGCCGCCGGGCAAAACGATCCCCGCGCTCAAGCCGTTTTAAAGGCTTTGCACCGGTCCATGCCGGCTCCTGTTTTTACCGCCATGGTTTTTCCCGATTCGATTATTCTCGAACCCGACCCGATCATCATTTCGTCGCAAACCGTACGGGCCCAACCGGCATCGGCGAAAAATATCACAGGAATTATCACAGGTGATCCCGTGAATATTCAAGCGGTCGATTTCTGGAAGCCGGATATTGTTGTGCTCGGCAATAAACCCTTACCGTAATTTATACTGTACCCGTCATGACCATTTCGCTCAGCCATATCGATCATTTCGTTTTAACCGTTGCGGATATGGACCGAACCTGTGAATTCTTTGAAAAAACGCTGGGCATGCGCCGCGACGAGTTTAAACTCGGCCGGGTTGCGCTTTATTTCGGCCAATGCAAAATCAATCTTCATCCGGCTCAGGACGTGGTCGCGGTTCATCTGCCCGAGCATCCCACGCCGGGCTCGGCCGATCTTTGCCTGATTGCCGACACCCCGATCGAAACGGTGGCCGAGCACCTCAAAGCCTGTGGCGTGGAACTCCGCGAGGGGCCGTCCGAACGCAGCGGGGCGATCGGGCCGATCATGTCGGTTTATTTTCATGATCCGGACGGCAATTTGATCGAAATTTCCAATCAGCTTTAAGTTATCGCGCGAGTGCTTCTTCGAGCAGGTCGTCGAGGGCAAGCGCGTCGCCGGCTTCGAGAACACGCCGGGCTAAATGATAGGTAAATCCCGCGCGCGCGAGCACGCCGAGATCTTTCTGAAAATAATCCGCGCGTTTATCCGGATTGCGCAGCGGTCCAAGGCGGCGCCGGCGGACCAGGGCAATCGCGGCTTGCAGGTCGGCCGCGGGATTGTTTTGCTTTAACGCACCGACCGCCGCTTCGATCACGGCCGATGAGACACCCTTGCGCGACAGACGCGCGGAAATTGCGCGCACCGATTCACCGCGATGGAACCAGATATCAGCCATATTTTCGGCGTAGCGGGAATCATCGATCAGCCCCGCCGTTTCGTATTCATCGAGAATGACTTCGATATCCTCGGGACCGGCGGTCCGCTCGGGCCCGTATGCCAGCAAAGCGCGGTCAAGGCGTTGGCGCAGGACCCGGCGCAAGTTCGCTTTCGATGACTGATAGCGCTGCAGATAGCTTAAGGCCGCCTGGCGCAGGGTTCGGGCAT
>CALINB010000183.1 GCA_938045325.1 uncultured Rhodospirillales bacterium
GGGTAAATCGACGCATATCGAACAAGTCGCGTCACGCCTGAACTGGCCGTGCATCCGCGTCAACCTCGATAGCCACATCAGCCGGATCGACCTTGTCGGTAAGGACGCCATCGTCTTAAAAGACGGCCAACAGGTTACAGAATTCCGTGAAGGCATCTTGCCCTGGTCGTTACAGCATCCGGTCGCGTTGGTTTTCGATGAATACGATGCAGGCCGGCCCGATGTGATGTTCGTAATCCAGCGCATTCTTGAAACAGAAGGCAAACTGACGTTACTTGACCAGAACCGAGTTATGAAACCACACAATTACTTCCGCGTGTTTTCGACAACCAACACCATCGGCCTTGGCGACACGTCGGGGCTGTATCACGGCACACAACAAATCAATCAAGGCCAAATGGACCGCTGGAATATCGTAGCGACGCTCAACTACCTGCCCCACGATGACGAGGTTGGTATCGTGCAAGCTAAAGTTCCGGCTTACAAAACTAAAAAAGAGCGGGAGCAAATCGATTCCATGGTTGAAGTCGCTGACCTCACGCGCGCCGGCTTCATGAATGGCGACATTTCGACCGTCATGTCACCGCGAACCGTGATTACCTGGGCCGAAAATGCAAAAATTTTCGGCGATTTGGCTTTTGCCTTCAGGGTCACGTTTCTCAATAAATGTGATGAAATAGAACGCCCCCTGGTCGCCGAGTATTACCAACGGTGCATTGGTGAAGAGCTGCCGGAATCGGCGGCGAATGCCACCCTGCTCTAACCCCTTCCCCATAAGCAACACGAGGAAAACCGTGAGCCAGCGGGAATCAGCATCAGACCTCATAAAACGGGTCACGACATCGACCTTGCAAGCCGTCGCCCATCGCCGTGACCTGTCGGTCACGTATGCCCAAAGCGACGGCACGCGTAGCGATAATGCGGTCCAGTTGCCCTCACCGCCCCGCCAACTTACGCCGCGGGAAATTACGCGCTTACGGGGAAAAGCCGACGCATCCGCCTTATGGTTCCGCCACCACGACAGCGACCTTCATAAGAACTACATGCCGCGAAGCCGCGAAGCCCGGCAAGTTTATGAAGCCATTGAACAAGAGCGGGTCGAAGCGATCGGCAGCCGCCGTCTCAAAGGGGTCGCTGAAAATTTAGAGGCTCTTTTGGTCGAGCGTTGCCAAGAATTTGCCGGCGCCGAAAGCCGTGAAGATGTTCCGCTTGCCGATGCCATGGCCTTGTTGGTGCGCGAAAAACTCGGCGCGCCCATTCCTCCGTCCGGCAAGATGATGTTGGATCACTGGCGTTCTTGGCTGGAAGAACGGGTTAAGCCGCAGCTCAACAATCTTGATCACATCATTGACGATCAAGAAGCGTTTGCCAAAACCGTTCACGACATGCTCGATGCACTCGAACTATCGGCCGATGACGAGGACATTGACGACCTCGAGGACGAGCAGCAGCAGGGCGATCAATCCGCTGAAGAAGAACAGGGTGATTCAGAAGACGGTGAAGAAGATTCTGATGGCGCCACCATGTCCGAAGGGACCGAAACCGAAGCCGAAGGCGACATCGATGATTCCGCCCTTGGCATGGATGAGGAAATGATGGCCGATGGCGAAGAGCCGGCTGGCCCGACGGACGGCGAAACCGATATACAGAATACCGGCCTCTCGGGCGGACCGCCCTATCATGCCTACACAACGGCAAACGACGAAGTTGTTGATGCTCATGCGCTGTGCGAACCGATGGAGTTAGACCGCCTGCGCCTACAGCTTGATCAGCAGCTTGCCCAACTGCACGGCGTCGTCTCGCGCTTAGCGAACCGGCTGCAACGGCGCTTATTGGCGAAACAAAACCGTTCCTGGGAGTTTGATCTTGAGGAAGGCATTCTCGACGTTGCCCGCCTGCCCCGGATTATTATCGATCCGCTTTATCCTTTATCGTTCAAGGTCGAAACCGAAACCGATTTCCGCGATACCGTCGTCACGTTATTGATCGATAATTCTGGGTCCATGCGCGGGCGCCCCATCACCGTCGCCGCCATGAGCGCGGATATCCTGGCGCGCACGCTCGAACGCTGTAACGTAAAAGTCGAAATTCTCGGCTTCACCACATGCGCCTGGAAAGGCGGCAAAGCCCGGGAAAAATGGGTTGCCGACGGCAAACCCGATAGCCCCGGCCGTCTTAACGATTTACGCCACATTATTTATAAGGCCGCCGACTCGCCCTGGCGCCGGTCGCGAAAAAATCTCGGCCTGATGCTGCGTGAAGGCTTGCTGAAAGAAAACATTGATGGTGAAGCCCTGCTCTGGGCTCATAACCGGCTGATCGCCCGCCCTGAACAGCGCCGGATTCTGATGGTTATTTCCGACGGCGCCCCCGTCGATGATGCAACACTGTCAACAAACCCGGGAAATTACCTGGAAGCACATCTTCGCCACATCATTGATTGGATCGAAAACAATTCCCCCGTCAATTTGACGGCGATCGGCATCGGCCATGATGTAACCCGCTATTACCGGCGGGCCGTCACAATTTCTGATGCTGAGGAACTTGGCGGAACGATGTTGCAAAATCTTACCGAATTATTCGATGAAACAACGTCGGCTCCCCAACGCCGGCGGCGATCCGCTTAAACGGCATAACTGCACAGTTGTTATTTTCACCCTTTCCAGATCAATCATCTGCAATTAAAAATGGCGCCTGGCAACGCCACTTAAAGGAACGGTGACGCAGCATAATGACCGAAGCACACGCTCAACCCGGCATAAGCATAATCAGGGAAAAAATCGGCTCCTTCATCGAAGGCAAACCGGCACAGCGCTTCATCACCACGCTGATCGTCCTGAATGCCATTACCTTAGGCCTGGAAACCTCGCCCAGTATCATCGCCGAGTACGGCAAGGTCATGCGTATTTTCGATACGTTTGTCATCACGATGTTCGTGATCGAAATCCTGGGTAAGTTGATTTACCGCGGCTTCGGATTTTTCAAAATCGGCTGGAACGTTTTCGACTTTATTATCGTTGCTATTGCCCTGCTACCCAGTGCGGGGCAGCTTTCGGTCTTGCGCGCCTTGCGAATTTTGCGGACTTTGCGCTTGCTGTCCGTCGTACCGTCGATGCGCAAAGTGATACAGGCATTATTGTCCGCCGTACCGGGCATGATGTCGATCGGCGCAATCATCTTGCTGATTTTTTATGTCGGCGGCGTACTGGCAACCAATTTGTTCGGCAACGATTTCAACGAATGGTTCGGCAATATCGGCCGCTCCATGTATTCGCTGTTCCAAATCATGACATTGGAAAGCTGGTCCATGGGCATTGTTCGCCCGGTGATGAAAGTCTATCCCTACGCCTGGATTTTCTTCATCACATTCATCCTGATGACAACCTTTGCCGTCCTCAATCTGTTTATCGGTATCATTGTCGATGCCATGCAGGCTCAAAATACCGAAGAAGAGGAACTCATTAAATCGGAAGCCGAAAAAGGCCGGGAAGAGCGGGATAAAATCAACAACGAACTCAAACTCCTGCGCCAAGAACTTGCGGAAGTCCGTAAACTCTTAGAAGATCAAGGCAGCAGCAACCACCGCTGAGAAAGCAGATGGGATATGTCTTCAGGGGGTGCATGATAATTTTGCTGGCTTGCACCGGCCCTCTTTATGTCGGCACAACAGCAAACCTTCAGGCCCAAACGATCGAGCCAAAATACATTACGATATCAGGGCCGCGCTTCGCCAATCCCGTTGACCTCATTTTATCGCGCGATAAAAGCTTGCTGTATGTCGCGGATCTCGGCAACAACGACATCAAGGTCCTCGATCCAAAAACCCTGCAAACTATTGATGTTATTGGCCGGGGCGATCTTAATTCGCCTCACGATATTGCCCTGGACAGCCGCGGACGCTTGTTCGTGGCCGACACCGGTAACCATCGTATTGTGATATTCAACATTTATGGCACAAAAGGCAAAGTTGCCGGCATTTGGGATCAAGGTTTCAACAACCCAAAATCGGTTGCTGTCGACGGTGATGGTGCCGTCTATGTCACGAATATCGGCCACCACAACGTCATGAAATTCGTTAATGGTAAATTGGTTCGCCAGACTGCCGGCAAGGGCAGTGGCCCCGGGCAATTTATTCGGCCACACGATGTAGATTTCGATTCAAAAGGCCGTGTGTATGTTGTCGATGCGGGCAACAAACGCATTCAAATATTTGATAAAAATTTAAAATATATCAGCGAGCTTAAAGGCCCACCGTTTAATTTCATCGAACCGCGGTATTTAAAGTTTGACCTAAACGACTGGCTATATGTGGCCGATGCGGAAACTCATCAGGTAAAATTTTTTGACACGGAATTAAAGCTCCGCGGCATCATTGGCGACGGCAAGCCAAGTCGCAAACGCGGCAGGCTCAAAGGCCCTGAAGGTGTCGAGGTCCTGAACAACGATATCTGGGTATCCGATACATATAATAGCCGCATTCAGCTATTCAGACGATGACGGCTATTCCGGCAACGACCACGGTGTGAAGCGGGGAATCCAACGCGGCACATTTTCTTTATAGAGCCGGTAATCATCTCCAAATCGACGTTCAAGCTCTGGCTCTTCTATCCAAGGCAGGTAGATCGCATTCGCAAGGATAAAAAAAGCCAGCCATGCTGCCATGATCCACGCGTGAAGAATCAACGTTTCGGCAAACAGAACTAAAATCACGCCGCTGATCATCGGATTACGGACAAATTGATACGGCCCCTTGATAACAAGCTTTTTCGGTGGGTCCCATGGCGCCAGCGTTCCATCGCCGGTGGTTAAAAAATCTGTGACCGTCCAAGCCATCAATACAAAACAGCCGACACAAGCAGCAAAGCTTAACCAGGCTATTCCATCGAGTGTCTCTCTCGGATTGCCCCCCCAGGCGCTGTTCCCGCTCACCCATATTAAAAAAACCGGTATGACAACCATAACGTTGACCGGCAGGATCAAGATACTCAGCAAGGCTCTTAAGAAAAGCGGCATGCCGATATGATACGAAGACATCAACGATAACGCCAGTCAGGTATCCGGCCATTAAAAAACCCGCCCTGAAAGGCGGGTTTGGCATCGAATGAAAAGCAACCGTATTAAGCGGCTTTGACTTCGATCGCTTTTTTGATGCGCTTTTTGAGACGGCGGATTTCCGGCGTAAGATCGGATGCGTTGGCTTTCATTAAGAATGAATCCAAACCGCCACGTTTTTCGACAGTCCGCACGGTACTTGCCGTTAAGCGCAAACGAACCTGCTGATTGAGAGCATCACTAAACAACGAGATTTGTTGCAGGTTCGGCATAAACCGGCGACGGGTTTTATTGTGAGCGTGACTGACATTATTGCCGGTCATCACACCCTTACCGGAGAGATCGCAACGCTTGGACATCGTCTAAATTCCTTATTAAATCCTTTTGGGGCCGGTTTTGGCTTTAACGACCTTTTGAAGGCCGGAGTTGTAGGGAACCCGGGCGGTTTCGTCAAGACCGGCCTTGGGATTCTAGCCTTTTTTGCAGGTTTTGGGCGATTTTTCCAATAAATTCCCGAGTATTCAGCGACCCCTGATCGGGTCCAGCCAGGATCGCTAAATCCTTAGTCATAGCGCCGGATTCAATGGTTTTGACACAAACATCCTCAAGAGTTTCCGCAAATGCCTGAACCTCCGGCGTCGCATCAAACTTGCCACGGTAATAAAGCCCCCGGGTCCAGGCAAAAATCGTTGCTATTGGGTTGGTCGAAGTCTCCTCGCCTTTTTGGTGGCGCCTGAAATGACGCGTAACCGAGCCGTGGGCCGCTTCCGTTTGCACGGTGCCACCGTCAGGTGTAACCAGAACCGATGCCATCAAACCCGGCGAGCCAAACCCCTGCGCGGTGATATCGGACATCACGTCGCCGTCGTAATTTTTTGCAGCCCACACGAAGCTGCCGCTCGATTTCAGCGCAAACATCACCATGTCGTCGATGATACGAGTCTCGAAGGTTATGTTCTTCGCCTCGAATTGATCTTTAAAATGATTATTGAACTCTTCCCAAAAGATTTCGGTGAAACGGCCGTCGTAATCCTTCAGAACGGTATCTTTATGCGAGAAGTAGAGTGGCCAGCCGAGATCAAGTGCGTGGTTCATACATGCCCGAGCAAAACCGCGGATCGAGTCATCTTCATTGTGCACAACCATTGCAACACCGCTGCCGGGGTAATGATGATGCTCGTGCTCGATCGCTTCGCTGCCGTCATCCGGCTCGAACCGAACGGTGAGTTTCCCCGGACCGGACACT
>CALINB010000184.1 GCA_938045325.1 uncultured Rhodospirillales bacterium
TTGAGCGTAATAACTGTTGTTGACGAGAACCCGCGGCAGCGTTTCGCCGTTCAGTTCAATGACCCAGCCGCCGCCGGCTTTCGGCCGCATTAAAACATCCGGTGTTACCGATTGTGTGACGATTTGATCGAAAGCCAACGCCGGTTTGGGGTTAAGCGCTCGAATTTCCGCAACCATATCGTTGATATCTTCGGCATCAACGCCGCATTTTTTAATGAGTGAGTTCAGATCGCGCTTTGCCAGCAGATCGAGATTATCGAGAAGCGCCTCCATCGCAGGGTCGAGACGATTACAATCGCGTAGTTGTATGCGCAGACATTCGGCTAAATTACGGGCGAATATTCCCGGTGGGTCAAACTGCTGTAAGAGCTCAAGCGTCTTTTCAATGCGCTCTTCCGGACAGCCGAGAATCTCGGCCACGGATGACAGGTCCTCGGGGACGTAGCCCGATTCATCGAGCGACTCGATCAAATGCACAGCGATCACGCAATCGATAGGGTCTTCGATCATGGTTAACTGCGCACGCAAATGCTCTTGAAGCGAAATTGAATTGCTTAGGGTTTCTTCGAGATTGGGGAGGCTTCCGTCGAAACTACCACCGGTTGAACTCGGCTGTACAAAAGTCGATGAGTCACGCATCCCGGCGCCATCGCCGGCAGCGGACTGTTCCCATATGGCGTCATCCGGCGCATCGATGGAATCATTTTCAAAATTTGCCGGTGCCGATGAATCAAAATCCATCGTTTGTTCAACGCCCTCAAGCGATCCCGCTTCTTGTTCAGCATCCGGCGTGCCGATGGAATCATCCATTCGATCAACGGTATCGTCTTCGCGTTCGAGCAAAGGATTTTGCTCGAGCTCCGTTTCAACATATTCAGACAATTCAACATTGGACAATTGCAGCAGTTTGATCGCCTGCTGCAATTGCGGCGTCATGACCAGCGACTGGCCTTGCCGTAGTTCTAAACGCGGAGCAATCGCCATACGTCAGAAAATCCCACAACCATGTCCCACATCTCGGTTCAACACAATTCAGCCGGTATACGGCGAACTCACACATTTGTATGATTTCACCGTGATACACACGAACGGCGTTATCGTGACCGACCCATGACCCGGCCTATATTCCGGCTCATGAAGTTAATAAATTCTTACAGATTGAACCGTTCGCCGAGGTAAACCCGCCGAACGTCTTCATTACCCACGATATCAGACGGCGCGCCTTCCATCAAAACCATCCCATCATGAATAATGTACGCCCGATCAATCACATCGAGGGTTTCGCGCACATTATGATCGGTGATCAGGACGCCGATCCCCTTGTTTTTGAGTTGAATGACCAAATCGCGGATATCGGATACGGCAATCGGATCGATGCCGGCAAACGGCTCATCGAGTAAGATGAAATGCGGGTTGGAAGCCAAGGCGCGAGCGATTTCGACCCGGCGGCGTTCTCCGCCGGAAAGCGCTAAGGATGGTGTCCGCCTTAAATGGCTGATCGAAAATTCCGCCAACAATGAGTCCAACATGGCTTCACGTTTTTCTTGGGATTTTTCGATGACCTCGAGAATGGCGCGAATGTTTCCTTCCACAGTGAGGCCCCGAAAGATCGACGCTTCTTGCGGCAAATACCCGATGCCCAGGCGGGCCCGGCGGTACATCGGTAAATCCGTCAAATCATCGCCGTCCATGACGACGCTTCCGTAATCCGGCGGCAGCAAACCGGTGAGCATATAAAAGCATGTCGTTTTACCGGCACCGTTCGGGCCGAGGAGACCAACGACTTCACCGCGCTGCACACGCAGGCTGACCCCCCGTACCACGGGGCGTTTTTTAAAACGCTTGCCGAGATTGCTGGCATAGAGACCCGGATTATCCGCAACCAGGCGCGGGCCGTCGGCAACATCCTCGACGGGCGCTAAATGGGGGCGCTTTGCTTGATAAATCGGTGTCTTCGTCATGGTTTCCAATAAACCTAAACCGCCATAAACCTAAAGTGCCAGGCGTTTATTTTTCCTTACTGCCAAAGTCCCGCAATAAGGGGGCTTTCGGCAGGCCTTATTTTTTATCGCGAGTCGGTTGTAGCACACCTTGTACCCGTCCGCCTCCCCGCGATGAGGGCGGGCAGCTAAAAAGTTTGCTGATACCCGTATTGAGGTTGATTTCTGCTTTACAGCCCTTCAATTGGTCGGATCCCCGCCACATCCGCACATTACCAGTTAAAACGGCAATCCCGGTCGCTACCTCATAAACACCCCGGTCTGCAACGGCCCGCTCGTCCTTTGTCGCAACCCGGACCTTATCAAAGGCCTCGATCCGGTATACTTTCGATTTGCCCTGGCGGTCCTTACGAAAATAGGCCGCCAGCACATCGGCCCGCAAAACCCGGTTTTGCCGCTGCGCGACAGCATTGCCGCGGGCCACAGCCATTTGCTTTGTTTCCCAATATTCGATTTGTTTATCAGCCGTGATTTTGTCCTGCGCGGTTAAAAACCGAACCTTCTGTTTCTGAGCCGTCAAAATCAAAATAGCTTTGTCGACATCATAAACGCCCTTATCACCAAACGCCTTTTGGCCAGGCGACACGATGCGCACTTTCCCGATGGCATCAAGTCGCCAAATTTCAGTCCCTTTATTTTTTGCTTTATCTTTTTCCCGGTAATACGCCTTCAGCGAATCCGCGTAGACATGGACATCACCGCGAACAGCGTGAGCATTGCCTTTGGCCAAAAACACCAGTTTGTCGCGTTGCCACTCGATACCTTCCTCGGCGTTGATTTCTATCGGCTGTTTGTTATCGGTGCTGGCAAAATTCAGCGTTTGTGCCTGCACTGCCTGCCAAGCGGCAATGAACAACACGAAAATACCAACAGCAACATTCAACCCTTTGCAAAGATAATTTGTCATTTTGCCGGTACCGGTGATTTTTTCAATGACTGTGTAATATCCGGATACATGATGAGCTTCGATTTGCCCGTAAAGTGAATGATCCGCCCTTTATCGATGAGGCGGAACCCTTCCGATTTTAAGGAACCAAACGGGCCTTGCCCGGATATCGGCTGATTTCCCTGTGCCAAGCCCTTCGTCAGGTCAACATCGGCGGCAGACGTGCGAAATTCGTAGCCGGAATCATGAAATAAATTCACCTTTTTGCGCAGCTCGAGCATCTTCTTGTTTTTATCGAACACACCTGAATTCGCGGTTAAAACCAGCCAAGAGCCATCCGGTAATGTAATATCCGCCTTGGGCATTTCTAGTTCCACGACGGATGCATCGACCATAATATTTTTAGCAATATCGGCCGTCACCGAAAACGGTTTGGTCTTTTTATCGGTGCCCAAGAACCGCGGGTTGATCATGCTTTTGTCCTGACCGCCGGTCAGCTTTAGTGTCGTGAAGCCGATACGAAACCGGCTGTCTTTCATTTGAAAATGCGGCCACGCCATAATCAGTATCAGCATGATCACTGCGGTCGTCGGCAACAGAACCTTCATCCAATGAACAAAGCGGGAATAGCCGACCGATGCCCCCCGGCGTCGGCGCGGTTCGTCCCACACTTCGGCGTCGCGCAACGCGCTGACCGGCGTGTTTTCGATGGGTTGGTCCGCTGGCGGCGTATCGTTCGTATCTTTCAACGACTCTCTCTCTTGTTAAGCAACGCCGGCACGCAAGCAATCGTGAATGTGTAAAATGCCCACGGGCTTCTCATTTTCGACGACGAACACGTTGGTGATTTTATTAACGTTCATAAAATGAACCGCTTCACTCGCCAGAGCATCGGGACGGATCGTTTTTCCACCCTTCGTGAGAATATCGGCAACCGTTTGTGTAAATAGATCAGTGCTCATGTGCCGGCGTAAATCACCGTCGGTAATTACGCCCAGCAGCAGACCATCCTGATCGGTCACACCAGCACAACCGAAGCTTTTTGCCGTCATTTCAAGAATGGCGTCGGCCATGGTCGTTTCCGGCGTAATTAACGGCAAGGCCGCACCGCTATGCATAATGTCGGAGACTTTCAATAATTTCTGACCAAGTTTACCGCCGGGATGTAGAGCACGAAAATCCGCCGGCGAAAATCCCTTACGCTCCAGCAGCGCCACCGCAATGGCATCGCCCAATGCAAGAGACACCGTCGTCGACGTCGTCGGCGCAAGGCCCATGGGGCACGCCTCCTGACTACTCGGGTAAATCAATGCAACCGTCGCTTCTTTGGCCAGGGCACTGGCTTCGCCCCCCGTGATCGCAATCAACGGAATTTCAAACCGCTTGGTATAAGCAACAAGATCGGCAAGTTCGGATGTTTCACCGGAATTCGATAATGCCAAGACGGCATCCTGGGTTGTGATCATACCGAGATCGCCGTGTGAAGCTTCACCAGGATGGACAAACATGGCCGGCGCACCCGTCGATGCCAGGGTTGCGGCAATTTTACAGGCGACATGACCGCTCTTGCCCATGCCGGTAACGACAATACGGCCCGCAACATTTTCCAACACATCCAGGGCATGGCTGAATTGATCATCAAGACTTGCCGACAAATCGCTTAATCCGGCAATTTCCAACTCAAGAACCCGGCGCGCAGACGATAAATCCGCCGAAGGTGAATTCGTTATATTAAGCTGCGTGTTGTTTTTTGGCGGTGCCATGCTCTACCGTCGCGCTCAGTCGCGTTAAGTATTCTTATTCGTTGATATTCTAAGGCATTCATCAGCGACAATAAATAAGCCCGGTGTCGGGCCGGGTGTTGATGCCGCTATGATCTCATCCGACATACTTCTAGGCAAACCTCAGGCTCGTCTTTATGCCTTCACGGCCGTCTCCGTATGCGATGAAACCAAAAAACATCAATAAAATCAAATGGTTTTAAACCGCCCAGCTTAATGGGCGAAGATATCATCGTCGCCCCAGCCCGCTAAATCCAGATCCACGCGGGTGCTGACAAATTCAAAGCAGGATTGCGCAATGTCCGTCCGCGACTCACGGGCCAGCATCATATTGAGTTTTTCGCGAATCGCATGAAGGTAAAGAACATCGGAAGCGGCATAGTGTTTCTGCTCTTCACTCAACTCTTCAGCCCCCCAATCGGACGATTGCTGTTCTTTTGACAGATCAAATCCCAGCAGTTCCCGGCAAAGGTCTTTAAGGCCATGACGGTCCGTATAGGTACGAATTAATTTCGATGCGATCTTCGTGCAATAAATCGGCGCACAGGAAATATTCAAATATTGCTGGAATGCGGCGACATCGAAACGGGCGTAGTGAAATATTTTTATCAGCTTCGGATCGGTCAATACGGATTTGAGGTTCGGCGCGTCATAAGTGCTACGGTCTAATTGAACCATATGACAGGTGCCGTCGCCTGCCGACAATTGCACCAAGCAAAGCTTATCACGGGAAAGGTTAAGCCCGAGGGTTTCCGAATCCACGGCAACACTGCCGGAAAATTTTACATCCGCGGGTAAATCACCCTGGTGCAATGTAATGGTCGGGTTGTTAATTTTCACGGGCCGATACTTACCTAATTAAAAAATTTCACTCACTCAACGTTGGTGCCCAGGAGAAGACTCGAACTTCCACGACCTTGCGGCCACAGGCACCTGAAGCCTGCGCGTCTACCAATTCCGCCACCTGGGCTCTCCCGGGAACCGTGCCCGATGTCAGGCCCGGCCTCAATCAACGGGTCATTGAGGCAGCGGGCCTGTCGTAACCGCCAGGGCCCGGCCCTGTCAACTATGATCAGCGGGCCAATTCACCGCTTCCCGGTACTCTCTCGGCGGCAATTGATGCGGATTTCCGCCAATGTTAGGGTGACTTTCGCCGCCGTCCGGCGTAAATATTGCCGGCAGTCACCATGACGTTAATCATGACTTGAATGAAGGATATCGTGCCATGGCCCAGCGCATCGTCACCGTATTTGGCGGCTCCGGATTTTTAGGCCGTTATGTGGTCAAACGTTTGGTCGCACAAGGCGCTAAGGTCCGTGTCGCCGTTCGGCATATGGATCATGCCATCTTCCTCAAACCCTTAGGCGATGTCGGTCAAATCGTTCCCATGTCCGTCGATATCAACGACACCGAAGCCGTTCAATTTGCCGTCAAGGGTGCCGATACGGTGATTAATCTCATCGGCATTTTATATGAACGGGGCAAACGGACATTCGAACGGCTTCATGTCGATGGTGCCCGGACGATTGCCGAGGCGGCAAAACAGGCCGGCGTTAAACACATGATTCAAATTTCCGCCATTGGTGCCGATGAAAATGCAACGGCAAAATATGCAAGAACGAAAGCGCTTGGTGAAAAAGCCGTACAAGAAGCCTTTCCCGGCGCAACAGTCGTTCGCCCCAGCATTATCTTCGGACCGGAGGACGGTTTCTTCAATCTCTTTGCATCTCTATCACGTATTACGCCTTTCCTTCCGGTTATCGGCTGCCCGTTTCCGCCTAAACGGATCGCCGGCTCATTATTTAAGTTCGATTGCTACGGGACAGGTGGCACAAAATTTCAACCCGTGTATGTCGGCGACGTCGCTGAAGCCATTACCAAGATTGTGAACGATGTATCCCTACAGGGAAAAATTTACGAGCTGGGCGGCCCGCGCGTTTACAGCTTCAAGGAAATCATGGAATTGATACTCAATCAGATTAAACGGCGCCGTCTGTTGCTGCCCTTGCCGTTCTGGTTCGCAAAAATTAAGGCGTTCTTTCTTGAGTTTCTGCCGGTACCGATTTTGACTCGTGATCAAGTCGAACTTTTAAAAACGGATAATATCGTCGATGAAAACGCCCTTGGTTTTAAAGACATCGGTATTACACCGATGGCGGCAGAAGGTATCCTGCCCGCTTATTTAAACCGGTACCGCACCGGCGGTCAGCGTCACTTCCGGCCGGCTTAAAGTTTTTCGGTAAACCAGGTTTTGTCGTCGTCATCCGGCGCTGCCGGTTCAGCTTGATTATTATCCGCCTTCGGTTGGCTCGGCGGTTTTTGATTAACGGCTTCCGTTGAATGCTCAGGCCGTGGTGCCGTATCCGCTTCGCCGCTATCGATCCCTAAGTCCCGCGCCGCCGCAACAATCACCTCGCCGTATTCACGTAAAAATACCGACCCCCGGACCGTGCGTTGAATGAGAACGTTGCGCCGGTCGTCATCGTCTTTTTTCCGCCGGATCAACTTTAACGACGTCAACCGGTCCAAAGCGCGTGTGATGGCCGGTTTCGACACATTTAATAATTTTGCCATGCCACGGACAGTATGGGGCGGTTCGGTCAAATAAACCGTCAGCAGAAGCGCCATTTGCCGGGCGGATAAATCCGGTGAATCCTCCCGCACCGTTTTAACGATGGTGCGGTGAAATAACTCCAGGGCACTCAGATCGCTTAATGGCATATTTGTTCCCGTGTCACTGCTATCATTATGTTCCAAATCGATCGGCGAGATAAGCGTAAACGGCTCGCATGCCCATAGCCTCGCCGCCTTCCGGCCGCCCCGGTTTTGCTGTCTTGTTCCAGGCCATCAGATCGATGTGCGCCCAGGACTGATTGTCCTCAATGAAAGATTCTAAGAATAACGCCGCCGTAATCGCGCCGGCATAACCGCCTTCCGGCGCGTTATTAATATCGGCGACAGTGCCTTCAATCATGTCACGGTACGGTTTCCATAGCGGCATGCGCCATAGCGAATCGTTCTGCGCATGGCTTTGTGCAAGCAATCCTCCGGCGAGGGCATCATCGTTGCAAAATAACGCCGGAAGGTCCGTTCCCAGGGCGACCCGTGCCGCACCGGTCAGGGTTGCAAAATCAATAATAAGCTCGGGGTTTTCTGAACAGGCCTCGGTCAGCGCATCCGATAAAATCACCCGTCCTTCGGCGTCGGTATGGCCGATTTCGATGGTGAGGCCTTTTCGTGTCGGGACGACATCCAAAGGACGCATCGCATTACCGGAAACACTGTTTTCGACCGCCGGCACCAATACCCGAAGTCGCACCGGTAAATTGGCATCCATGATCATCGCCGCAATACCGAGAACATGAGCGGCCCCGCCCATATCTTTTTTCATCAGCTTCATGCCCGATGCAGATTTAAGATCGAGTCCACCGGTATCGAAGCAAACGCCTTTGCCGACGAGTGTGATTTTCGGATTACTGTCATCACCCCACGTGCCGTCAAACAATCTCGGTGCACGATCGCTGGCCCGGCCGACCGCGTGCACGGCCGGATAATTCTCCCGCAATAAATCATCGCCAACGATGACATTAAATTTGCCGTTGTGTTTTGCGAATAAATCGATGCCGGCCTGGGCGAGTTCTTCAGGCCCTTTATCGGACGCTGGTGTGTTGATCAAATCACGGACAAAAAATGTCGCCGTGGCTGCGCTTTCAATATAGCGGCGATCACAATCGTCCGGCCAAACCAATGTTGCCGATGAACGATCAATTTTTTTGTAGCGGTCAAAACGATAGGCACCTAATGCCCAACCCAAAACAACCTTATCGGTATCGACTTCGCTGACAGATGCATCAAGCCGGTAAACACCATCGGGTAATTTTTCCGGCAAGGCCGCCCATTTCCAGATATCTGTCTCTTGACCAATACCCATGAGGACGACGTCAACTTCGCCGGCGGCATCCGGAATGAGCGTAAATGAGCCCGACTTTGCTTCAAATTCCGTTTGCTCAATCCACTTTTGCACAATCGGATCTTGACCCTGCAGCCAACCGGCCAAGGCTTTTTGATGAACGGGAATCAGCGTTCTGACCGATCCTGTCGCGCTATTCGTAAGATGGTCTAACACAGGCTTCTCGGATAATTCAAAATCGTTTCGATTCCGTTTTAAACGAAGTTTTGCCGGGGCTAAAGGGGGAAGTTTAGGTATTAACCGTCAGAGGCCTGATCAGCCGGCCAAAGCCAGGAAAATAACAGCGTTACCACGACCGCCCCCATCAGCTGAGCGATGATAAAAGCCGCCACATCCGGCGGTGCGATGCCTGAAAAGGTATTTGTAAAAGACCGAGCAATCGTTACCGCCGGGTTGGCAAACGATGTTGATGAGGTAAACCAGTACCCGGCCGTAATGAAGAGGCCAACGGCGTACGGCACGGCTGCTGGCGCTGCCCGAATACAACCGATGATCGTCGCTATCAGACCAAACGTTGCGATGAATTCGCCGGTCCATTGACCGATGCCGGTTCTTGCGGTTGGCGATTCAATTAAAAGCTGCACATCAAACATCAAGTGCGCCGCCATGACACCGACCAAACCACCGATGATTTGCACGACAATGTAAAGAAACGCATCTCGCGCGGAAATTTCACGCTGCAATAAAAAAGATATCGTCACGGCGGGATTGAAATGCGCGCCGGAAATTTTACCGTAAACCAAAATGAGTACGGCAAGAATCGCACCGGTCGCTATGGTGTTGCCTAGCAATGCAATGGCGGTGTTTCCACCGGCCAGGCGCTCGCCCATGATGCCGGACCCGACAACGGTCGCTAATAAGAAAGCCGTCCCAAGGCTCTCCGCAGCGAGACGGCGGGATAGATTAAATTGTTGGGTCATGCCGTTTCTGGAAGCGTTTGACCGATTTCGTCTAAGCGTGTTTGAAACGACAACTTATCAAGAGACGGTATGGGCAAGTTAACAAAAATGCTGATCCGGAAGTTTATTTGCTTAAAAATTTCCAGAAACAAAGACCGTTGCTCGACTTCAGGTCCCTCGAACGCAGCCGGATCCTGAAAACCCCAATGGGCCGTCATCGGCTGTCCCGGCCAGACCGGGCAAACTTCGCCGGCGGCCTTATCACAAACCGTAAAAGCGAAATCCAGTTTAGGCGCATCCAGTTCGGCAAATTCCTGCCAATCTTTCGAGCGCAGGTGATCCGTCTTGTAATTCATTGATTTAAGAACGTCGATGGCAATCGGATGGACTTGACCTGTCGGATGACTGCCCGCACTAAACGCTTTAAACCGGCCCATGCCTTCGCGGTTCAGGATGGATTCGGCCAAAACACTGCGGGCCGAATTCCCCGTGCAGATAAACAGCACGTTGTAAATTTTATCGTCGTTCATTCCTATCACCCATTATTCCTCTTGGGCCGTCAATTTAGGGACAGCATGCGGTCAAAGGTTTGTCCCCGCTATCTTTTGTCGTTTTCAATTTTTCTAAGTTTGCGCCTTTACCATAAACAGTTGTGACACCATGCGTCAGAAAAGCTTCCCATGGCACGTTATCCGGATCGGAAATCCAGGATTTGTTCTGTTCGGCATAGCAACATGTCGTACGGCCTTCTTCGAGAACCGGTCGCCCTGCTTTGTCCAAACGGTTATAAACCTCCTTCAGCTCTTCCTCGTTCTCAACTTGGATGCCCAAATGATCCACGCCGGTGCTCTCGCTGTTCGAGCTTACGGCAAAATTAACGCGGGGGTCCTCGACCATCCATTTGGCGTAATCGTCTCTAACTACGCTGGGTTCCATCGAAAACAAAGAACTATAAAAATCCATCGCTTGTTTCAGGTCCGTTACTTTAACGTGAATATGTAACCGCTTCATGACAGCGCCCTTTCAGTTGATTGTGTGATTTTTCCGCATAATTCGGGCCGGCCCTGACAGCAGTCTTCGGTGAGAAACGTCAGTAATTGGCGCATGCCGTCGTAAGCGGCGGCATAAAAAATTTGCCGCTGCACCCGCCAAGACCGCAGCAGCCCCGCCCGCTCAAGATAAGCCAGATGGTGCGATAGGGTTGCCGGCGTGACGCCGAGCTCCTTAGCGATATCACCCGCATTCATGCCGTTCGGGCCTTGGCGCACCAATAAGCGGTACACCGACAGCCGGGTTTCCTGCGCGAGCGCCCCAAGGGCTTCTATGGCTTGGGTCATTTCCATGTTTTGATATTTAGACAACCATCAAAATGTTTCAAGCCTTAAATGGAAATTTTTGTATTAACGTTTGAAAATAAAGGATAAATTTTTTTCATGGTGAAACAAAAACCCTTCTCGGCCATTCCCCTTGCCGGCGCGCTTGGCGCCGAAATCCATGGCGTCGACCTAGCCAAGCCCCTGGATCGGCAAACCGTATCCGGACTCCGCCAGGCCCTGCTTGATCATTTGGTTTTGGTTTTCCGCGGCCAATCGATTACGCCGGCCCAACACCTCGCGTTTGCCAAGCTATTCGGCGATATCGTGCCCTACCCTTATGTCCAGGGCCTTGAAGGTCATCCGGAAATCATTCCGGTCGTCAAACTCGAACATGAAATTGTTAATTTCGGCGGCCTTTGGCACGCCGATACGACGTATCTCGAGCATCCGCCCATGGGTTCGATTTTGGTTGCGCGCGAACTGCCGCCTTACGGCGGAGATACGTTATTCGCCAACATGTATCTCGCATATGATTCATTATCAACCGGCATGAAGAAAATGCTCGGCGGTCTCATTGCTGTGAATAGTTCGGCAAAAAAAGCCGTAACAGCGACGCGGGTGGTCAATAAGGAATCAAAAGCTAAGGAAGATCCGACCACGCCGCGCGAAGCGGAACATCCGGTGGTGCGCACCCATCCTGAAACCTACCGTAAATTGCTGTATGTCAATGGCGCGCATACGGTGAGTTTTAAAGGACAACGTGCTGAAGAGAGTGCGCCTGTATTAAAGTACCTATTCCAGCATCAGACCAAACCGAAATTTACCTGCCGCGTGCAGTGGCAACCAGGTACTATCGTCTTTTTAGACAACCGGTGTGTTCAACATAATCCGGTGAATGATTATCACGGGTTTAAACGCGTCTTGCACCGGATCACGCTGGCTGGTGACAGACCGGCTTAAAACAAGGAGAGAACATGAAGGTCGCCATTCTTGATGATTATCTGGATACGGTGTTGCGCATCGCCGATTGGGGATCGCTTCCGGCTGATACGAATGTTGAACGTTTCACCGATCATCTCGAAGATGAAAATGCATTGGCCGAGCGTTTAGCACCGTTTGATATCATCGTTGCCAAACGTGAACGCACACCCTTTCCGCGCACACTCCTTGAACGGCTTCCCAACCTCAAACTCATGGTGGTGGGCCGCAAGCACAACCAAAAAATCGACATCGCGACGGCAACGGAGCTCGGCATCTATGTCACCGGAACGGAACGCTTCGGGACGGCCGCCGCGGAGTTAACTTGGGGACTCATTCTTTCCCTCATGCGAAATATTCCCGGAGAAGACCGTGCCGTTCGCGAGGGCCGCTGGCACGATAAGCTTGGACACATTCTCGAAGGCAAGACGCTGGGCGTTATCGGACTTGGCCGGATCGGCCCTAAAATAGCGGCCCTGGGAAATGCCTTCGATATGTCGGTGATCGCCTGGAGCCAGAACATGACACCGGACATCGCCGGTCAAGCCGGCGCAAAATTCGTCGAAAAAGATGATCTGTTCCGCAACGCCGATATTATCACCGTCCATGTTGCACTGAGCGATCGGACAAGGCGCCTCATTGGTGCCCGTGAAATCGAGTTGATGAAAAAAAGTGCTTATCTTGTGAATACGGCGCGTGGTCCGATCATCGATGAAGCTGCACTGATTGAGGCCCTCGAACGTAACGCCATCGCCGGCGCCGGGCTCGATGTGTTCGAAAAAGAACCCTTACCGGCGGACCATCCGTTCCGGCAGCTCGATAACGTGATCGTGACCCCGCATATCGGTTACGTCACGGAAGAAAGTTTCCGGGCCTATTATCAAAGTGCCGTCGAAAACATTCGAGCTTTTCTTAACAATGAATCGATACCCCGGCTTCTAAACCAGCCGGAAAACCCCCGAAAATGATAACGAGTGTCGGTTTGCATTATCAAATTGCCCGCGATACTGTGTCATAAGAACAAGACCAGAATAATAAGATAATCAATAAGGAAGCTTTAAATGTGGGACCGGCTGCTCGGATGCGGCGTCGTAGCGCTGTCACTGGGCTATCTTTTTGCAACGCATGATATGCCCGTGAAGGAAATCGGTGACCCGATCGGGCCCCGGATGTTTCCCTATCTCATCGGCGGGGCGATGCTCATTTCCGGTATCTGGATTCTGCTTGAAGCTTTCCTTAAGAAGCCTGAGGTCGAAGACACCGAATCCCATAACTACGTCAAACCTCGGCCGTTCGCCGTGGCGGGTGTTATTGCTTGGGCAACCCTCTATTTCTTTTTGTTCGAACGGCTCGGCTTCGCAATCTCATGCTCGATCTTCCTGATCGGCATGATGTCCTTCTTTAATCGCGGCAAACACATAACGAATATTTCGATATCGGTGATTTTCTCTTTCACCGTTTATTTCGTTTTCACTCAACTTCTCGATGTCAAGCTGGCACCGGGAATCATGCCTTATTAAGTAGGAAACGATTATGGATTTTGCCGAAACACTGGAACATGTCTTCAATGGCTTCGAAGTCGCCATGCAATGGAAGAACGTGTTGTTCCTGTTTATTGGTGCAATTCTCGGTACCCTGATCGGCATAATGCCTGGCATCGGCACCTCTTCGGGTATTGCCCTTCTCCTGCCCATGACCTTCGGCATGGATCCGATTCCGTCGCTCATTATGCTCGCCGGCATTTATTACGGCGGCATGTACGGCAATACCGCATCAGCCGTTCTCATCAATACACCCGGCACGGCGTCTGCCTCGATGACCACCGTCGATGGCTATCCGATGGCGAAAAAAGGCCGTGGCGGGGCGGCACTGGCGGCCTCCGCCATCGCTTCTTTTATCGCCGGGACCATCGGCATTTTAGGTCTCACGTTTCTTGCCATTCCGTTCGCCGAGTTCGCACTCCGGTTCGGTCCGGCGGAATATTTCATGTTAATGTTTTTCGCCATGTCGGCGGTCTCGTCGCTGACCGGCCGGTCGGTGCCGAAAGGATTGTTTGCCGCCATCTTCGGCTTAATGCTGGCCTCCATCGGCATGGATCTGCAAACCGGTATCCCCCGTTACGTCTACGACATTCCCGAACTACAAACCGGCATTTCGTTTTTGATCGTTATTGTCGGTGCGTTCGCTGTCGCTGAAATCCTGCTGAATGTCGAGAAATGGTTCATGGGCCGGCTTGAGCCGATTAAAATTCAAGGCAGCCTCTATCTCACCCGCGAAGAATGGAAACGTTGCTGGCGCCCCATCGTGCGTGGCGGTCTGATCGGCTTCTTTATCGGTGTGCTGCCGGGTGCGGGCGGGACCATCGCCACTGTCATCGCCTATTCGACGGAACAAAAACTGTCCAAATACGGACATGAATTCGGCACTGGTGCCATCGAAGGGGTCGCGGCGCCGGAAGCCGCGAACAACGCATCGACCTGCGGCGCGTTTGTACCGCTGCTTACGCTTGGTATTCCAGGCTCCGGAACCACAGCGGTTTTGCTGGGCGCTTTTATCCTGTTTGGTTTGGAGCCCGGTGCGGAACTATTTCAAACCAATCCCGAGCTGGTCTGGGGTTTGGTTGATAGTATGTACCTCGGCAATGTGTTCCTGATTATTATGAACCTCCCGTTGATCGGCGTTTTTGTCCGGGTCCTGTATTTACCACCGGGTATTTTGATTTCCCTCATTCTCTCCGTTGCCTCGATCGGCATTTATGCCATTCACAACAACACGACCGATCTGTATCTACTACTGATGTTCGGCGTCCTCGGCTACGTCTTCCGCAAGCTCAAGATCCCGATCCCGCCGATGATTCTCGGCATCGTGCTCGGCAAGCTGATGGAAAATTCCTTACGTCAGGCGCTGATTATTTCCAGCGGCGATATAAAAATTTTCTTCTCCAGCAGCATCAGCATTACTCTTTTTGTTCTCGCCCTTGCTGCGATGATATTACCGATCATCGCTTCGCGACTTCGTATTGGCCGGGAACGCAGTATGGGCGCTGACGATTAGGGCCGTTTACGCGCATTTCAGCCGTATCGACGAGGCTCAGCCACACTGTTAAGATGGTTACACTGAACTTTGAATATTAACAAAGTCAAATATAACAAACCTCGGGAGGACACTGATGAAGATCGCACAATACATGACGCTACCGGCTATCGCCTTAGCAGGTATAGCCTTTACCATTGTATCCACGCCGTCTTATGCCTGGAAGCCCGACGGCAAAGTCGAATTGATCGCCGCGTGCAAAACCGGCTGCGGTCCGGACCGGATTGCCCGCGTCCTGCAAAAAATCTGGAAAAAACATAAACTGGTCGATGCTAAAGTCGTCGTCGCCAACAAAGGTGGCGGGGGGAACTCTATTGCGACCACGTATTTGCAAAAACACCAGGGCCGTGGCGATCATTTGCTTTTGAGCGGCACCGCCATCGCAACAAGCTACTACACGGGCCGCAATCCGTACGGCACTGTTCACCTAACACCGGTCGTTTTGATGATCACCGAATACATCGCCACCGCCGTCAAAGGTGATTCGCCAATCAAAAGTGCGAAAGAACTCATCGCGAAAATCAAAAAAGACCCGCAGTCCGTCGCCATCGGCACAGCCTCGAGCCGCGGCAATTCAAACCACCAAGCCATCATTCTGGCCGCACAATCGGCGGGCATAGATCCGAGTGCGATGAAGTTCGTGATTTTCCAATCGGGCCGGATCGGGCGCACCAACCTGCTTGGCGGTCACGTAGATGCCTCACAATCCAGCCTCGGCGGCTTCTTGAAGCACCACAAGAAAGGTAAGTTGCGCATCTTGGCCCATCAGCTCGCCGAAACGCCTCGGTGGCGATGCAAAAGATATCCCGACATGGAAGGAACAAGGCTTCGACGTCGTGGTGCCGAACCTGCGCACGCTATTGGGGCCTGCCAAAATGACCAAGGCACAAACCGATTATTGGGACAAAGTTATGGAAAAGACCGTGAAGACAAAAATCTTCAAGAAGTCCCTCATCAAACGCCAAATGAAAGAAACGTTTATGAAGCATGCGGAATTCGTGCCGTACATGCGTGCGCATGAAAAGCAAATCAAAGGTGTTCTGAAAACGCTGGGTATTTTGAAACGCGAATAAAACCCCTGATATAATGTTACCGGCGCCCGGTGATCGCTAGATTTCCGGGCGTCTTTTTGCCGAACGATGATCTCTTCGAGCAAGGAAGTACCAACAATGTCTGAAACGAGAGAGCTTAAGGATAAAGTTGCCATTGTTACGGGAGCAGCCCGAAATGTCGGCCGCGCGATTGCCGCGGAACTCGCCCTTGGCGGTGCCAGGGTATGTGTGAATGCCCTTTCCTCGAAACAACAAGCTGATGAAACAGCCGAAATTATCAACAAGGCCGGTGGTGATGCGTTCGTTCATATTGCCGATATCACTCAGGCCGGCGACGTTCAGGGCATGATCGATGAAACTCTGAAACGCTACGGACGCATTGATATCCTCGTTAACAACGCCGCTGCCCGGGAAGAATTTCCGTTCGAAGAAATTACTTTCGAAGCCTGGAAACGACTGTCGGCCATCATCCTCGATGGCGCATTTTTATGCTCACAAGCCTGCCTGCCGGCGATGAAAAAATCCGGTGACGCCACCATCATCAACATCGGCGGCCAATCCGGCGATTGCGGCATGCCCGAACGCGCCACCATCTCGGCGGCCAAAGCGGGCCTCGCGGGCTTTACCCGGGGCGTCGCCATGGATGTCGCGAAGGACAGCATCAACGTAAATTACGTATCCCCCGGTCCTGTGAATACCGAAGGCAGTATGATGGTGCGTCACGCCAATTCGGGCTTTAAAAAGAAACGCGCAACGCCGATCGGCCGGTCCGTCGAGTGTGATGAAATCGCCGGGCTGGTCCGTTATCTGTGCGGCCCGAAGGCACGCGCCATTACGGGTCAAAAAATTATGATCAACGGCGGCATTCTAATGACCTAAGGCCGCATCGATATAAGGCTGCTTCGAGAAAGGAAAGAAGATGAAACTGGTTTATTCGCTCGCTTGGGAAGTTGATCCGTTTGTCGATATCATGGACACATTCGACGATATCGAATTTACAAGGGCCAATGCCAAACAAGGATTTGGTCCTGAAATCGAAGACGCCGAAGCTTTGATCATGAGCGCTACCCATTACAGCGCAGACGTTGCCAAGGAATTAAATGACCGCGCAAAGAAATTGCGCTGGATGCAATCTGCCGCCATCGGCTATGACAATTACGTAAAGTTCGGCGTCCCGGAGGGTGTGGCACTGACAACCGCCGCCGGATTGAAAGGCGGCGCGGTGTCCGAGCATGGTTTTGCCCTTCTTCTGGCGCTGGCTCACGGCACGCAATTTCTGGAACGCTACCGGCAAAAAGTCGCCTGGGAAAACGACATTGCCCGGACCAACATCACGCCGCTCGAAGGCCTGACCATGGCCGTCATCGGTTACGGCTCCATTGGTAAGGAATTTGCCCGCAAGGCAAAAGCCTTCGATATGAACGTGATCGCCGTCAGCCGGTCGGGCTCTGGCGATGTCAACGCTGATCAAGCCGTGACCGCCGAAAACATGTGCGACGCTTTACCCGAAGCCGATGTGGTATGCGCCGCCTTGCCCGCCAATCCGGAATCCGAACACTTGCTCGATGCCAAGGCATTCAACGCCATGAAAAAGGGTGCGTTGTTTGTCAATGTTGGCCGCGGCACGACCCATGACGAAAAAGCTTTGGTCGGTGCCCTGCAAAGCGGTCATCTGGGCGGCGCCGGCTTAGACGTCTATGAAATCGAACCGCTGCCTGCCGACAGCCCGCTCTGGGGCATGGAAAATGTGGTGATGTCACCGCATGTCGCCGGGACATCCAACCGCACCTATGCACTTTTTGTCGATCTCGTACGCAACAATTTAGAACGGCTCAAAAAAGGCGAAGAACTCCTAAATCAAGTCCCAGCAGAGTTTTTAAAAACACCCGATGCGGCGTGATACAGCATGAACGCCTTAATTTCGCCATATCGACACGTTAGTTTTCGGCTGTTAAGATCAGACTCAGCTAAGGGTTTATAACGTTAAATCATCAAAGGGAGGAGACCACATGAAAATCAGAAAATTCGTGAGTATGTCCGCATGCGCTGTTGCCGGCTTGGCAATGATGGCGTTTACCACGCCCGCGCATGCCTGGAAACCGAGCGGTAAAGTTGAAATTCTGACCGGTTGTAAAACCGGTTGTGGACCGGACCGGATTGCCCGAATTCTCCAAAAAATTTGGAAGAAACATAAACTGGTCGATGCCAAAGTTGTCGTCGTCAATAAAGCCGGCGGCGGTAATTCAATCGCCTTGAAGTATCTGCAAGAAGCCGCTGGTAAGGGCGACCGGTTGATGCTGAGCGGTTCCGCTGTGGCAACCAGTTATTACACCGGTCGTTCCCCGATCGGTACACCGCATCTGACCGCCGTTGCCCTGCTGATCACGGAATACATCGCAACCGCTGTGAAGGGTGATTCGCCGATCAAATCCGCAAAACAACTGATTTCCATGATCAAAAAAGATCCGAAATCCGTCGCCATCGGCACTGCGACAAGCCGGGGCAACTCAAACCACCAAGCGATCACGCTTGCAGCCATGTCCGCCGGGATCGATCCGAACGCCATGAAGTTCGTCATTTTCCAATCGGGCCGGATTGGACGCACCAACCTGCTCGGTGGTCACGTTACCGCTTCGCAGTCGAGCGTCGGCGGCTTTATTAAGCACCACAAAAAAGGCAAGCTGCGCATTCTTGCTGTCAGCTCTCCTGAACGCCTCGGCGGTGCGGTAAAGAACGTACCGACGTGGAAAGAGCAAGGCTTCGATGTCGTCGTCCCGAACTTACGGGCACTCTTGGGTCCCAAGGGAATGACCAAGGCGCAGACCGATTATTGGGATAAAGTCGTCGAGGCTTCCGTAAAGACTAAAATCTTTCAAAAATCTCTCGGCAAACGGCAAATGAAAGCAACGTTTATGGGCCATGCCGAATTCACGAAATATATGCGCGGCCATGAAAAACAAATGAAGAGTGTTCTGAAAACCTTAGGCATTCTGAAGCGTAAATAATCGTTACCGTTACAAAAAACCCGGCAGCCGAAAGGTTGCCGGGTTTTTTATTTTTGTTGAACTTGGTCTTAAGGCCCTTCATCCGAAATTTGCCGAGTCACCCGTGTATCAAACTGTACGAACGGATTATTTTTCAAAACATCTTCATTGACGTCGATCCCAAGACCCGGCCCCGTCGGCAAGCCGATGTAACTGTCTTTGGCAACATACTGATTGCCCGGCGAGATCTCACAAGCCAAGTCCTCGAACGTAACGAAATACTCCGCGATGATAAAATTCGGCATGGTCGCGCACGCATGGATGGTCGCGGCCATACCGACCAGCGTAGAGTTGTAGTTATGCGGCGACATCGCCACGTAATACGGTTCAGCCGTCGCCGCGATCTCTTTGAGTTTCAATATACCGCCGCAACTGGCGACATCCGGATTAATAATATCGGCGGCATCGTTCACGAATACATCGCGAAACCCGGCAACATGATGTATGCCCTCGCCGGTCACAACGGGAATGGGCGACTTGGCTTTGATCTCCGCCAAGGCATCGATGTTATCGGCCGTGCAGGGTTCTTCAAACCAATATAGGTTAAACTCTTCCAGCCGCTCGGCAAGCCGGATCGCGTGATACGGCGATAATTTCCGACTGACATCCACCATCAACTCGACATCCGGACCGACCGCATCGCGCACGGCCCGTACGACATCGACGGCTTCTTGTTCCTGCTGGGCACTGATAAATGTCCGCGGCGCGCCGGTCACGCAATAAAACTTCAAGGCTGTAAAACCGGCTTCACGGGTTTTCTCCGCCGCCCGGGCAAACTCATCGGGCGTCTTGCAGCCGAACGACCAGCCGTTCGCATAGGTATAAAATTTATCCCGCACAGGCCCGCCGAGAAGATTGTAAACCGGCTGGTCCAGCGCTTTGCCGACGATATCCCACAAGGCGATTTCAATGCCCGACAGCGCCGAGTGAAACTCGAGTGACGAGCGCCTCGCGGCACCGTCGTTAAAAGCAATTTCGGTGAAATATTTGATTTGAAACGGGTCGCGGCCGATAAGATAACGCGCCAATTCATCGACCATCACCGCGGTCGCCCGCTCTCGATCGTGATGGGTAAAGGCTTCCCCCCAACCGATGATGCCATCATCGGTGGTTACCTTCACGAAGGCTAAATTTTTGCGAAATCCACTTTTAACCAGAAAACAATCGACGGCTGTGACTTTCATATATCTCCTCCCCTTTTGTGCCGATCATAAACGGCCACGGCCGATATTGTAAACAGACTGGTTGAACGGAAAACATTTGGTTATGCTGCAGAATAACAGGACAAACAAAACAAAGGGAGGCACTTATGACAACGGATAAGAAAGATGATGCTTGGCTCGACAAACCATCCTTCGACTTTCTGACAATACCGACGTCCAAGCCGAAACCGCGCAAAGACCGCTGGACGATTATGAGCGATCGCTCAATGCCGACAAAATTTGTCGATGACTACTTAACGTATAACGGCAACCTAATCGACGAAGTGAAGTTCGTCGATTTTACCGGCATTCACCGTATCAGTGCGCGAACCATCGTCGAGAAAAACAAAATTTACAAAAAACACGGCATTCCGACATTTCCCGGCGGGGTCGCCTTCGAGATCGCGTATCTGCAAGGTAAAATTGACGAATTCTATGACCGGGTTATCGACCTTGGGTTTACCGGCATGGAGGTCAGCACCGACTCGATGCCGGAGCTGCTGCGTGACGAACGCTCGGCGTTGATCAAGAAAGGAACCGACATGGGACTACAAGTCTTTACCGAAGTCGGGAAAAAATTTTTTGATGAACCGTTCCCGCCCGAAGAGGCCGTCGATTGCATCAAGGCTGACCTGGATGCCGGCGCGGTTAAGGTTGTGCTCGAAAATACCGAGCTGTGCCACTATCATCAGCATGACCAAGAAACATTGCGCAAGATTATCGAGCCTGTCGGTTTGGAAAATGTCATTCTTGAGATCGGCCGCAACGGCTGGCCGCATTTGACCATGTGGCTGATCAGAGAATATGGCCCCGACATCAATGTCGAAAACATCGAACACGAAAAAATCGTTACGCTAGAAGGCATGCGCCGGGGTTTACAGCGTATCATGGGTTACGAATATCTGAGCACCATTCAAAACAAACCGCCGCAATCCCTCGAGGACTTGAAAGACCAGGCCGGTTAAATACGTGAATATGGATATCACTCAAGAATTAGTCCGGTATGTACTCGACGCCGCGCCCGCTGATATCCCGGCGCGCGCCCAACACGATGCGAAGCGCTCCCTGATTAATTTTCTCGGTTGTGCCATCGGCGGCGCACAACATGAAACCGTCGATAAAGCGCTTGCCGCCACCCGACCTTTTTCCGGCCCCGGTCAGGCCACCATCCTCGGGCGCAGCGAAAAACTCGATATCATGAGCGCCGCTTTAATCAACGGCACCAGCTCGGCCGTTCTCGATTTCGATGCGACTCAAGCAAAGAAAACCAATATTCATCCGAGTGGACCGGCGGCACCTGTGTGTCTGGCATTAGCGGAATTAAACCCGGTTCGAGGGCTGGACTTTCTCACTGCTTTTATTCTCGGTGTTGAAATCGAATGCCGGATTGCCAATACGGTATTTGGCGAACGCAATCCCGGTTGGCATGTCACCAGTGTGTGCGGTGGGTTTGGCGCCGCCGCCGCCGCTGGGCGTTTACTCGATCTCGATGAACAGCAATTGATTTGGGCCTTTGGAATCGCCGCAAATCTCGCCGGCGGCATTCGCGAAAATTACGGCACCATGGTGAAAAGTTTTGCGCCGGGAACGGCCGCGCGCAACGGTTTGCAGGCTGCCCTGATGGCCCAACAAGGTTTTGTCAGCGACGATCATGCGCTGGAAGGATCGAAAGGCTTTGCCGTCGCCATGACCGGCATTGATGATTTACAAGGTCTTACCGAAAACCTCGGCAAGGATTTCGAAATTTCCTACAACACGTATAAAGCGTTTGCCTGCGGGATCGTCACCCATGCCAGCGTTGACGGCTGTATCCGGCTGCGCAACGAGCATCATCTGGAACCATCGCAAATCGGCAGTGTTTCACTAAAAGTCAGCCCCAATACGCTGCTGTTGACCGGCAAGGAAGAGCCGAAAACCGGTTTGGAAGGAAAATTTAGTGTTTACCATACCGCTGCCATTGCCCTGATCGACGGTACCGCCGGCGAGGCGCAATTTACTGATAGCCGGGTTCATGATCCGAACGTTATCGCTTTGCGCAAAAATGTACACGCCGAAGCCGTCGAATCTATCGGCAAGTACGAAGCTTATGTTTCCATTCAGCTTAAAAACGGCAGCGTTCTCAATGAACACGTGACCCATGCGCTTGGCAGTCTGGACAATCCGATGAGCGATGACGACATCGCCGGCAAATACCGCGAACTGGTAAACGGTGTCATATCCCAACAGCAAAGCGAAAAAATAATCGATCTGTGTTGGTCGGCGGAGTCTTTGGACGATGCCGGTGAGATCGCGCGAGCCGCCGTAAAAAAATAACGCTCGAACGGCAGATAACTGTTATTCCGCCGCCCCTGAAAGCGCGGTCCGGGCGGGGCCGATCCGTTCCTCTTTGATCGTGTGCTTCGCCACAACGTCTTCATCGAGTTCCGGCCGGTAGCCCGCCGGCAAATAGATTGAGCCTTTTTCAAACGGAAGCGGATTTTTCAGCGTCCGGAACTTAGGCTTCAGAAAACCGCTGAACTCGCCGGCATTATCGACCGTATCGCGCCAAGCGCACGCTTCCATCCAACAACCGATTTCACTCGCAGTACCGTCACCCAAAACAGGCCGCATACCAAGTTCGCTGATGCGTTTGAGTTTAGAAACCAAATTTTCAACCGTCGCTAGGCGTTTGAGTTTCAACTTACACGCCGCAATGTTGCCGAGTGAACCGGCGGTTTCGATGTGTTCTTCGGTTTTAATTGACTCATCAAGCATGACCGGCACGGTCGAGACGTCTGCAACAGCCTTGTTATCATCCCACGCCGCGGGGTCACAGGGCTGCTCGAAATGTTCGATACTGTCGGGGTCCAAAGAAGACGCAAATTGACAGCCTTCCTCACGGGAATAGGCGAAATTGGCGTCGATCCGAATGGCGGCCCGTCCCGCATTAGCCTTTTGCGCCGCTTCGACCCGGGCGAGGTCGTCTTCCACCGTGCTGCCCACTTTTACTTTAATCGTGCGGAAACCTTCTCCGATGCGTTGTTCGATTTCTTCTTTTATGCCGTCTGGGTCTTTGCTGTTTAGCGGAGTGAGCAACGGGATTTCGATATCCCGGTCGGTTTTAAGGATCGGGCTGTCCTCCAACATTTCAATTGCCGTCATAAACGCCGTCGCCGCGAGGGCGCTCTCTTCCCAAACGCTGTGAATTTTTGCTTTTGCTTTGCCCGTTTCCATGCCGAGAACGATTTCGGCCTGCTCTTTGCAGAATTGCAATCCCGTGTCACGAGTTTCGACATAGGCGTTGGGTGAAATCTGCGCTTCGCCGAGACCGACGCGGCCGTCGGTATCACGGATCTCAACATAAATCGGGATAAACGATTCAAATGTATAAAATGAAAGGTAATAAGGCTTAATCAGCGGCAGTTCGACTTGCCGAAGGATCACGCTTTCTATTTTCATTTTCGTCTCCCTGCGAATATTTTATAACCGGTTTATATCATACTTGGCGGCAACAACAAACGAGGCCCGTGATGAAGAGTATTTTACTGATCGGCGATATGATCAACGATATTATCCACCCTGACAGACCCAACAAATACGGTGAGGAACTCGCGCGCCGCAACACGATCGCCAATACCGCGACGGTGATCGCCAAGGCCCGCACCGCTAAGGTCCCCATCGGTTATATCCGCGTCGGTTTTTCACCCGATTACCGCGAACACCCGTCCGGTTCAAAACTCTTCAAAGGCGCGAAAGATAGCGGGCTTTTAAAACTTGGCAGCTGGGGCACGGAAGTCCATCCCGATTTAGCCCCGCAGGCGGGAGATTTCGACATCGTCAAGCACCGGGTCAGCCCGTTTTACGGGACCGATTTGGAGCCTTTATTGAAGGCTCAAGGCATTGAACGGATTTACATCTTAGGAGTCTCGACCGGCGGCGTCGTCATGTCGGTGGCCAAAGAAGGGCATGACCGAGATTATCATATCGTCATTATCGACGATTGCTGTTGTGCCGGCAGTGAGGAAGAGCACCGGTTCTTACGCGATAACATGGCCCGTTTCGCAGACGTTACCACGAGCACAGACGTCGATTTTTCAAGCTAACGCGCCTGCGCCGTTTCAATCAGTATCTTCGCTGTTTGCGCCGCCGTTTTATCCCAGGAAAAATCCTTGGCCCGTTCGATAGAACGCTCTGCCAAGTCCGCACAAAGCGCATCATCTTGCAAAATACGTTCGATCTGGGCTGCCAGTTCTTTTGCGTTATCCGGCGAGAAATAAAGTACCGCATCACCGGCCACTTCGGGCATGGCAGTGGTGTTGGACGATATCACCGCACAGCCGCTCGCCATCGCTTCCACCAACGGGTTACCGAAAGCTTCGACGGTCGAAGAAAAAATAACAGACCGGCATGATGCATATAAAATTTGAATGTCTTCGGGCGTCTTACTGCCGAGAAACTCAACATTCTTGGAAAGGTCCGTATTTTTGATCTGCTCACATATTGAGTTGTAATACACCGGGTCGATCACACGGCCGGCGATACACAATTTTATGTCCGGATGAGTTTGCCGAATCAAGGACAGCGCCTCGATGACGGTTTTAAAATTTTTCTGAATATAAATATCAGAAACCATTAACAGGAATTTTTCCCGTTTACGCTGATCGATAGCCCCGGCTGCTCGAAATTGCTCACTCACACCATGATGGACAATATCGATTTTATGCCGCATACATTTCGGTGCAATTGATTCAGCCGCATAGGCTGATACCGCAATAGCGCGCTTCACAAAAATGACAGAGATCCATGTTACAAGGGATATAGAAGCCCAAAGTATGCGGCGACGAATTCTCCGCTCCGTACGCCCAACATCCAAAGCGTTACGCAATAAAGTGACCTGTTTGCGTAAGACAAACGGTCCGTAATTACCCGGCGAGAAAACAACATCGGCATTAATTGTTTTGACTAAAATCGGAAAGACAACCTGTTCCCAAAAAAACAATCCATAAAAACCAGATGGAAAATTGCGAGCATGGATCTGTATGTTTGATCCAAGTTCTGAATAAATTTTCTGCTGGTCTTCGTGAATGATCAGATGAACATCGAGCGCAGGATTTTCCCCCAACAAGGGCAAAACATTCCGCAGGTACGTTACACCGCCCCCTGACTTGGCATGAATTCCATTCACTAAGACACGGGTGCGCTTTGTGGGCTCAGACATTGTTTATGTATAGTCCGGCAACGGCGCGGTGAAAATCTTAAAATAAACAAGCCGGTATGGGTGTGGTGGGCTAACGGTTTTTAAGCGTCGGATCCAAACGGTCACGTAGCCAATCGCCGATGATACTGATCGACAGGGTCGTAAAGAAAATCAAGGCGCCGGGCAGAACGGCGATCCACCACGAATAGAGCAAATGCGCCCGTCCCGCTCCCAACATTTGCCCGAGGCTCGTCAGCGGCGGCTGAATGCCGAGACCGAGAAAACTGAGGGACGTTTCGAGCAGAATTGTCGAGGGAAAGTTCAACGTAAATTGCACAATCAATATGCTGATGATATTCGGCAATATATGCCGGAAATACACGCTCGACGGCTTTGCGCCTAAGGATCGGACCGCAACCGCATAGCCATGGGTATTTGCCGACAAAACCATACCTCGGGTCAGGCGGGCATAATTCTCCCAACCATTAATACCCATGATGATAATAAATAACGTGAAGCTGTTGCCGAAAAACGCAAGCACCGCCAACGCGATCAGCAAAAACGGCAAAGAGGCCAGCGCAATCGCAATCATTGCACGCTGATTCATGCCGCCCGATAATTGATGCGGATATTCACCCAAACGCCGGTTAGCTTCCGGAATACCGACCGTATCAAGCAACCGCAGAGCTTCGGCGCGGGCCGACGTTTTGTTCATGCCCCGGTGCAAAACAAGACTTTCGATTAATTGCCGGCCGATGGTGTGAACGGGGTTTAACGAGCTCGACGGATCCTGAAAAATCATGGCGATATCATGGCCGCGGATTTTATCCAGCTCGGCATTGGGAATTTTTAGCAGGTCTTTGCCGCCGTATAAAATTTCTCCTGAATGGATGTGACCATTTTGCGGTATTAAGCGAAGAATGGAATGGCACGTGACGCTTTTGCCGCAACCGCTTTCCCCGACAAGACCTAAGGTCTTGCCGGGGTCGACGGAAAATGAAACCCCGGTGACCGCCGCAACCACACCCTCTTCCGTATCGAAACTAATCGCAAGATTACGTACTTCTAAGAGCGGGGCCACGGCATGTCTCCGGTCGTTTCTGGGAGGTTACCCTTTGATTTTCAAGACATCCGGACGGAAATCCATGAACAGGATCGGGTACGGAGTCCATTCGATCTTCTTTTTGACCGCATAGCTGTAGAGCGCGTTGTACAGCATTGTTCCCGGCATCTCGTCTTCGAAGATATCGAGAACTTTTTGGTACTCTTTATAACGCTCATCCATGTCCGGGCTCGTCAGGATTTTCTTGAGACCATCGTTAAAGCCT
>CALINB010000185.1 GCA_938045325.1 uncultured Rhodospirillales bacterium
CGTAACGTGCGATCCGGATGATTTCAGCACCGTGCGCGATGCCTTGGAAGAAAAATTCGGTCAGGCCGAATCGGCCCGTCTCGATTGGCAGGCCAATAATTCCGTCGCCATCGACGAAAATGCTGCCGAAACGCTGATCAATCTTTTGGATGCTTTGGACGATAATGACGATGTGCAGCGGGTCGCATCGAACTTCGAAGTTTCCGATGACATTTTAGAACGATTAAGTGCCTAGCGCGCTTGTTAAGAAAGGCTGTTTAATGAAGCTGTTGGGGTTAGATCCGGGTTTGAAACGAACGGGCTGGGGGATCATCGAAGCCAATGGAAACCATCTCACGTTTGTCGCGAGCGGTTCCATTGAGGTCGATGCGAAAGCACAACTCGCGAAACGCCTATCGATGATATTCGATGATCTGGTTGCTTTGATCGAACGGTATAAACCTGATGAAGCCGCCGTTGAGGAAACGTTCGTCAACAAAAACCCTCATACGACATTAAAGCTCGGTCAGGCTCGCGGCATTGCTTTGCTTGCGCCCGCCCAAGCCGGCCTTGAGGTAGCTGAATATTCGCCGAATTTGGTGAAGAAGACCGTTGTCGGCGTCGGTCATGCGGCTAAGCAACAAATTCAGATGATGGTGCAAACAATTTTACCGGCATCAACCGTTGAGAGCGAGGACGAGGCGGACGCGTTAGCCGTCGCGATTTGTCACGCCCATCACCGGACAACGGCAGAGCGACTATCATTGTTAGGAGCGGCGGAATGATCGCAAAGCTTGCCGGCGTGATCGACGAGGTTAACAGTGATGCGGTGATCGTCGATGTGCGTGGTGTCGGTTATCTTGTGTTTTGTTCGGCACGGACACTTTCACGGCTCAGTCACGGGCAATCGGCTCAGCTTTATATCGAAACCCATGTCCGTGAAGACCATATTCATCTCTATGGATTTCAAGAGCAGTCCGAGCGCGATTGGTTCCGGTTGCTGACGACCGTGCAGGGTGTTGGCACGAAGGTCGCCCTAGCGATCTTGTCCGTTCTGGATGCGGAGAAATTAATGCATGCTATTGCTGCAGCCGATAAGGCGGCGTTTACGCAGGCGCCGGGCGTCGGTCCGAAGCTGGCAAGCCGTTTAATTGGTGAGCTTAAAGATAAAGTCAACGCCATCGCTTTGAAGCCGGTTGCAACCGGTACGGCGGCAGCCAACGAACAGGAAGGCGGTGCCACGCAGGACGCGGTTTCGGCGTTGGTCAATTTAGGCTACGCCCCGTCCGATGCATTGAGTGTTGTCGCTCAAGCTGCCGGGAAATCGCCGGACGCCAGTATCGAAATGTTAATCAAGGCCGGGCTGGCAGAGTTGGGTCCGAGAGAACACCGTCGTGAGGAGCGTGGCTGATGGTAGCGAAAGCGGAAATGGCCGAAGATCGTGTCGTCGGGCTTGCACAGGCCGGCGAAGATGACACGCCTGAAAGTAGTTTGCGGCCGCTGAAGCTTGACGAGTTTATCGGCCAGCAAGCACTGCGCGATAACCTGCGGGTGTTTATCGAAGCCAGCCGTTCGCGCGGTGAGGCATTGGATCACACACTGTTTTATGGCCCGCCCGGGCTCGGCAAAACCACATTGGCGCATATTGTCGCGAATGAGCTTGGTGTTGGTTTTCGTGCAACATCCGGTCCGGTGATTGCGAAAGCAGGTGACCTCGCCGCAATCCTAACCAACTTGCAGCCACGCGATGTGTTGTTTATCGATGAAATTCACCGGCTAAATCCGGTCGTCGAAGAAATCCTGTATCCGGCGATGGAGGATTTTCAATTGGATCTTGTGATCGGCGAGGGGCCGGCGGCGCGCTCCGTGCGGATTGATTTACCGCCGTTCACGCTGGTTGGTGCGACGACCCGCTCGGGTTTGATTACGACACCGTTGCGCGAACGGTTCGGTATTCCGATGCGGCTGTCGTTTTACGAAGCGGAGGATTTACAAAAAATTGTTTCACGCGGCGCAGGCCTTTTCAATATGGCATTAAGCGACGATGGAGCGGCGGAAATTGCCAGGCGCTCACGGGGGACGCCGCGTGTCGCCGGACGGTTGCTGCGCCGGGTGCGTGACTTCGCCGCCGTTGAGGGCGACGGTGTCATCAATGCGGCGATTGCCGACGCTGCCTTACAGCGCCTGGAAGTGGACAGCGAAGGCCTTGATGAAATGGACCGGCGCTATTTGCTGTGCATTGCCGAGAAGTTTGCCGGCGGTCCGGTCGGTGTCGAAACATTGGCGGCGTCGTTGGCTGAGGAGCGCGATACCCTCGAAGACGTGATCGAGCCGTATCTGATTCAGCAAGGCTATTTAATGCGCACGCCGCGGGGCCGTGTCGTGACGGCACGGACTTACGGCCATTTGGGTTTAAAGGCGCCCGAAACGGCCGGGCAACTTGATCTCATTGCCGGTGGAGATGTTGGCGATGCCTGATGTGCATTCAACATCGGATAACGGTTTGTTGGCAGATGGCCGGTATGTATTTCCGGTGCGGGTCTATTATGAAGACACGGACTCGGGTGGCGTTGTTTACTACGCAAATTATTTTAAATTTGCTGAGCGGGCACGGACTGAAATGATGCGTTCACTCGGTGTCGAAAGCCAAAAATTGATGACTGACGATGGTATTGCTTTAGCCGTGCGTCATTGTGAAGCGGATTTCAGGAAACCGGCGCGTCTCGATGACCTTTTAACGGTTTCCACACGTATTCTCGGTATTGGAGGCGCTTCAGTTGATGTCGAGCAGATCATAGCCAGCGGTGAAACGAATCTCGTTACGATCAATATAAAGCTGGCCTGTATGTCGATGGCCGGTGGCCCGGCTCGGATGCCTGATCATTTACGCGAAACCCTTGAACGAATTTGTGACAATAGCCAACAGGATTAACGATGGAACAAAGCGCAGTTGATGCGGCAACCCTTGCGGGGTCGGTGGCCGATTTAAATTTCTCCGTTTGGTCGCTATTTTTACGCGCCGATTGGGTCGTGAAGGCGGTCATGATCTTGCTGGTTATGGCGTCGATTTGGTGTTGGGCGATTATTTTTGAAAAGATGATGGGGCTTAAGCGCCTGAACGAAGGCGCCGACGAATTCGAAGCCGTGTTTTGGTCGGGCGGATCGCTGGATCAATTGTACGACCGGATCGGCGCGCAGCCGCGAGAGCCGATGTCGGCTGTGTTCGTCGCTGCGATGCGCGAATGGCGTCGCCAGCCATCGCGTGGATTCGGTGCTTTGGATAGTGCTCGGGCCAGTATGGCGGAAAGAATTGACCGGGTTATGCAAATTACGTTGTCGCGTGAAATGGAGCGTGCCGAACGTAATATGACATTTTTGGCAACAACCGGTTCGACCGCGCCCTTTATCGGATTGTTCGGAACGGTTTGGGGCATCATGAACAGTTTCCAGGCCATTGCATTATCGAAGAACACGAATTTAGCCGTAGTCGCCCCGGGTATCGCCGAGGCGTTGTTTGCAACAGCCTTGGGTTTATTGGCGGCCATTCCGGCTGTCGTTGCGTTTAATAAAATTTCCAAAGACCTGGACCGGTATGCCGGCCGCTTGGAAAGTTTTGCCGGTGAGTTCTCGGCCATCTTGTCGCGTGAAATGGAGCAGACTGATTAGTTATGGCGATTGAATTCAATCAAGGCCCGCGGCGCGGGGGACGGCGTTCGTACCGTCCCATGAGCGAGATCAATGTCACACCGTTTGTCGATGTGATGTTGGTGCTGCTCATTATTTTTATGGTTACAGCCCCCTTGTTGACGGTCGGTGTTCAGGTTGATTTGCCAAAAACATCGGCTAAGTCAATTGCGGGTAAAGATGAGCCCTTGACCGTTTCGGTGAATAAAGACGGGCAGATTTATCTACAGGAAACGGAAATACAAATTGATGCGCTGGCGCCTCGACTGCAAGCCATCACGGGCAGCAATCCCAATGCGCGAATTTTTGTTCGTGGCGACAGGGACATCAATTACGGACTAGTGATGGAAGTGATGGGCACGATCAATGCCGCTGGTTACAAAAAAGTGGCGTTAATCACCTCGCAGAAACACCGCAGCCTTAAACAGCGTAAGAAAAAATAAGAGGATTAGTTTAAATTCATGTCTCGTAAGAGCATCATATTTTCGGTTGTCTTTCATGTCTTGATCGTCGCGGTCAGTTATATGGGGCTGCCGGCATTAAGGGATCCGTTACCCCTGGTCGAGACGCCGATGATGGTCGAGTTGGTTACCATTGCGGAAAAAACCAATGCGCCGCCACCGCCGCCGCGAAAACCGAAATCGAAAAAGAAAGCAGAAGCCAAACGGATAAAACCACCGGCGCCGCCGAAGTCCAAAACACCGCCGCCACCGCCACCGCCGCCGACACCTTCCCAGGACACGGCCGCTTTGGCCCCCCCGCCACCGCCAAAGGCGAAGGCGAAAAAGAAGCCGCCGCCAAAACCGAAGGCCAAACCAGAACCGAAGCCGAAAGTGGAAGCGCCGCCCCAATTAACCAAGGCGAAGCCGCGCCGGAAACCCAAACCGCCAGATAATTTTGCATCTGTATTAAAAACGCTCGAGGAATTGGAGCGTTCGCAGTCAAAGAAAAAAGACGACAATAAAAAAAATCAGGCAAAGAAAAAACCGGAGGAAGACTTTGACCAAATGATGGCCAAGGCGTTGCAATCACAAAAGCCGCAGCATGATCCAATGCGCCCGTTGACGATCAGTCAAATTGATTATGTCCGCCAGCAAATTGCACGGTGCTGGAACTTGCCGGCGGGGGCGAAAGATGCCGAAAACCTGGTTATTGAAATTAAGGTTTTGATGAATCCCGACGGCACGGTTCAACAGGCGAACATTCAGAATCAAGCACGCATGCTGGCGGATGGGTTTTTCCGCGCCGCGGCGGAAAGTGCGTTGCGCGCGGTCCCCAATCCGCGTTGTCAGCCGTTTAA
>CALINB010000186.1 GCA_938045325.1 uncultured Rhodospirillales bacterium
CGTCACGCCAAAGCTGCGATCGCACCTGCAGCTTCATTAACGTTTTTGCGACCCAATCGCTTTTTGGCTGAAGTTCAAACGCCCGCTCGGCATAGTGTAATGCTTCGGCCTGATCGCCACGCTTGATCGCCTGCATCAGAAGGCCGCGAAGGCCGAGAAACGAGGTTTCACGCTGCTCCAACATATCTGTGAAAAATCGAGTCGCCGCCTGATGATCGCCGGACAGTTGTGCGGCCTGGGCCGATAACAGTTGCGTCATGGCCGGTTCGGCCAGCAAGGATTCGGCCCGCTTGGCTTGACGTTTAGCGTCCGCTATATCGCCGGAGGCGACGGCAACCAACCCTTGCGATAAGGCATGATATCCCCGCTGCCGGCGGCGTTCTTTCATGAGATTAAGAATGCGTCTTGGGGTCCGGCGCAGTTCGATCCAAAGGCGGTATACAGCAGCCGTTAAGATAGCAATCACGGCAACCATAAATACCAGCACTGCAACAGATGTATTGATTCGGTACCCTAACCATTCGAGACGCAATGTGCCCGGATGATCCGCCAGCCAGCCGGCGGCAGCGGCAATTAGTGCTAAAAATACCAAAATCCAAAACACTCGCCACATAACGGCTCCTGATACGATTACTTGGTGGTTTCCGATGTTTGGTTTTGCTGTGGCGCTAATAAAGCAACGGCCTGAACGTGGAGTGAAGCCAGCGCCCGTTCAGCATCAACCCGTGAGCGGGCTGCTTTTATCCATGCAGCTGCGGCTTGCCCTGCATTTCCGGTCAGCTTGCTTAATATCGTCAACGCCTCATCGAGACGACCGCTATCCAGAGCATCTTCGGCACGCGACACCAATGCGCCCGGCGTGACATCACCATCGTTTTTAATTTTACGAATGGTGATAAGCCCTTTGAGCCGATTCATAACACGGTCCACCCATGACTGCTCAGCGGTTTGATGAGCGGCCTTGATGATATCTTGGGCCGTTTTGGTAAATTGATATTTTAAAACGGTAACCGTCGGCAAACCTTCTGACGATATTGGCTCGAGAATCGCAATCGCTTTCATCATATCCGCATTACCGATTGATAACCGCTTTACCAAACCAAGTTCTTTTTTAAACGGTGTGGCCTGGCGAATGGCATCACGCAGTTGATTAACGGCCAGAACCGTCGCCGAAGCACCGGTTACCGCGTCCATCGTTTTTGGGCCTGATTTTTCTAGCGTTTTTAATCTTTTCGTAATGCGAACAATTTCTTTTTCATCTTGTTCAAGCTTTGCAATGCGCTGAAGCATTTTTTCAAGCGCGCCTTTATTAGTATCCAGCTGCGACAGTTTTGCCGAAAGTCGTGATAAAGAACTTTCGGCATCAACCGCATCAGAGGGAGGCGAGGTTGCCTCAATCATTTTTCGCATCGATTTCAGCGATTGGTCTTGTGCATCCAAACGTTTCATCAAAACATTTAGTTGTTCGGAAATTTTTGTGCGTTCTTCGTCAAGTTTTTTCAAGGCAACTGTATCGCTTGCCTGCGCCTGCTTGAGATCATCAACGGCCCCGGCTTTTTTTGCGACGGCTTGTATCCGGGGATCGTCAAACGGATCTTTCAAAGCCGCCGGCAGGTAAGTTTTCAAATGGTCATACCAAAAAGGTGCCGTGCCATAGAGCGCGCCGGCGAAGACAGCAAGACCGAGAATAGAGCAGAAAAATGCTAATAGTCCCGTACGCGCACCGGCGACTATAGCTGGCTTTGATGCTTCAGCCTGTTGATCTGCCGCCGTTGATTTCTTGGTCAACGTTTTCTTTTTTACAGCTTTTTTCGCCACCGATTTTTCCTGTTTATCCTGTTTTTCCTTTTTATGGGAATCGCCATTGCCAGAGTCATCTGAGCCACCGCCGGAATTCGGAGTTATTGCCATATTGCCGCCATTACGTTGCCGTTAATTTTGTTGGCAGTTTATCAGGATTGACATCTAAACGGCGTAATAAAATGTATCGTGATACCGCTTTGATATGAAGACTCATCATGCTTGCGACCATGCCGACACCATATCAAGAAGGTCGTCTTGATTTGGCTTTACCGCGACTTCGATGCTGCGCCAGGCAATCATGCTGATTGCGTTGGCCACAGCTGAACTTAGGCAAAACACCGTCACGGTACGGCAACATTCTTCCAGACCGGCCGCCCGAATAAGTGAGACGAATGCGATGGCGGTCCGAGGCGAATACAACAACACCGTATCGAGCTGGCCATCTTTCAACGCCTGTTGCGTCTTATCGTTTAACTGTTCCGCGACTTGGGCTGAATACAAAACCTCCCGCCGGACATCAAAACCGCCTTTCTCCAATGATTCCGCGAGATCACCGGCAACCCGCGAAGCCGCAACATGAAGGAGCGTTCCTTTTTTCGGATCCAAGCGTTTATTGATGAGAGCCGCTAAGGCGTCGACATTACCGTCGGCGCTTTCGACTTGCTGAAAGCCCGCTTCCTCAGCGGCGCGTGCCGAAGCATTGCCGACCGTTAACACGGGCAATGAACGGTTGTCATCACAGCGCGTGAAGGAACGCACGCCGTTTGCACTCGTAAATAGTATTGCCTGAACACCATCAAGGCTGATCGACTTCTCATCATTATAAACGATTTTTAAAATCGGGTTTTCCAATGTCTCAAGGCCCATCACCGCAAGGCGCGCTTTTAACGGGGACGCATCCTCGACGGGCCGTGTGATTAATACCTTACGAGACATAATATTTCCTAGCGGATCGCCGCCATAAAATTGGCGCCGGCTTGGCTCATTAAATTTCGACCGATTTCACGACCTGTTTCAACAGCGCTCTTAGCATGACCGGTGTGTTCAGCAGTAATCAGTTCAAAGCCGTCCGGCATCGCAATACAGCCGCGTATATAGATATTATCATCATTGATTATTGCAAGACTGCCGATTGGCGTATGACATGTCCCTTGCAGGATATCCAGCATGGCTCGCTCTGCCAAAACACAGACCGATGTGTCCACATCATTGATCGGCATTAATAATTCTTGTGTACGGTCATCACCGGCACGGCACATCAGGCCAACCGCACCCTGACCCGCGGCTGGTAAAATTTTTTCCGGTTCAATGACGTGAAATTTGATATCGGTTTTTCCGAGCCGCTTCAATCCGGCGATGGCCAGCAATGTCGCATCGGCTTGACCATCCGATAATTTTTGCAATCGGGTCCCGACATTGCCGCGAAACGGTATGACGTTCAGGTCTTTGCGCCGAAATAAAATTTGCGCCTGACGGCGAAGCGACGCCGTACCGACAACGCTGCCGGGCGGAAGATCATCCAAAGATGAACCTTGCGCGCTTATTAAAACATCACGGGGATCTTCACGCGGCAAAAAACACGGCATGATCAAACCATCGGGCAGCCATGTCGGCACGTCTTTAGCCGAATGCACGGCGCAATCGATACGTCCATCTAACAGGGCAGCATCGATTTCTTTGGTGAATAATCCCTTACCGCCAATATCGGCCAGCGGTTTATCCAAAATTTTATCGCCGGTTGTTTTAATTACCACTTCTTCAATTACAATATTCTCGTGAACGGCCTCAAGCCCGTTCCGGACAAGCCGGGCTTGGGCCAGGGCCAGGGGGCTGCCGCGGGTACCGATACGAAATGGTGAGGTTTGGTTCATAAAAAATATTGAGAGAAAGTTGGCTGAATATCGGCGCTCAGAGTAAAGTCCACGAAGCAAGCATTAAAGGGTTTTTCGATGATTGTTTTGGGAATCGAGTCCAGTTGCGATGAAACGGCCGCAGCCTTGGTCCAATTCGACGGCGGCGAACGGATCATCTTGGCCGAAGAAGTGCTGTCTCAACTCGAAGAACATCGCCCCTTTGGCGGAATTGTGCCGGAAGTGGCCGCCCGTTCCCATCTCGATCACCTCGATTCCTTAATTGAGCGGGTTATGCAACAAACGGGTATCGCCTATAGCGACCTTGCGGGAGTCGCGGCGACCGGCGGACCGGGCCTGATCGGCGGTGTTCTGGTCGGTGTTATGACCGCCAAAGCGATTGCCAGCGTCGCTGGCGTCCCGTTTCTGGCCGTCAATCATCTGGCGGGGCACGCCTTAAGTGCGCGGCTCGTGGATGACGTCGAATTTCCTTATTTATTGTTGTTGGTTTCCGGCGGTCACTGTCAGCTGCTTACCGTCGAGGGCGTCGATCGCTACCGCCGTCTCGGCACAACCATTGATGATGCCCTCGGCGAAGCCTTCGACAAGACGGCAAAGATGCTAGGGCTCCCTTATCCGGGTGGCCCTGCTTTGGAACAGGCTGCAAAAACCGGCGACGCCGACCGGTTTGATCTACCCCGGCCCATGAAAGGCAGGGAGGGTTGTCATTTTTCGTTTTCCGGCCTCAAAACCGCGGTACGGCAAACGATCGATAAACTGCCGGACGGACCGCTCAGTGAAACGGATATTGCCGATGTCAGTGCGTCCTTTCAAAAAGCGGCCGGTGATGTCCTGGTCGATCGCACGGCAAACGCCATTCAACTGTTTCGTGAGAAAAATCCCACAGGGCATACGCTCGTTGTCGCCGGGGGTGTCGCCGCCAACAGCCATATCCGCACACGCCTCACCGAATTAGCAAAAGCCGAAGGCATGCGTTTTATCGCACCGCCGCAAAAACTCTGTACGGATAATGCAGCGATGATCGCCTGGGCGGGTATCGAGCGTCTCAACGAAGGATTAACGGACGCACTCGATTTTGCCCCGCGGCCCCGTTGGCCGTTAGACCCGGATGCGCCGCCGGTGGCATACGCCGGCGTTAAGGCGTAAAATCATCATATGACGAAAGTTGGAATCATCGGTGCCGGTGCTTGGGGAACAGCCCTCGCTTCTGTTGCGCACAGCGCGGGATGTGACGTGCTGATACAAGCGCATGAGCCAGACGTTGCCGAAGCCATTAATACACAACACGAAAATACGGTTTTCCTGCCAGGGGTAAAACTTGGCCCGTCTATTCGCGCAACCACGGATGCTTCCGAAGCAGCCCAGGCCGATGCGGTTCTTTTGGTCATGCCCGCCCAGCATCTGCGCACGGTCACGAGCTCGCTTAAAGAAACTTGGCCAGCCGGCGTACCAGCCGTCATTTGCGCCAAAGGCATGGAACAAGAAACCTCGGCATTGATGAGCGAAGTAATGGCCGACACTCTGCCTGGCGTAACCCCGGCTGTATTGTCCGGGCCGACTTTTGCCATTGAAGTTGCCAACGGATTACCGACGGCCGTGACTTTAGCTTGTGCCGATGAAGCCGTAGCAACCATGCTGTGCGATACCTTAGGCACGCAGCGATTTCGCACATACCGCTCAACCGACATCGTCGGCGCTCAACTCAGCGGGGCGGTTAAAAACGTTCTGGCCATTGCTTGCGGCATCGTCGAGGGCAAAGGATTGGGCGAAAACGCTCGAGCCGCTTTAATTACAAGAGGGTTGGCTGAAATCGCCCGATTGGGTGTCACCATGGGCGCGCACGCGGAATCATTGATGGGCCTCTCAGGCATTGGCGATCTCACATTAACCTGCAATGCCATGCAGTCACGTAATTTTTCACTCGGTGTCGCCCTCGGCCAAGGGAAAGCTTTGGATGAGATTTTAGCCGAACGCCGAGCTGTCACCGAAGGCGTTTACACCGCTTCAAGCCTTACCAATCTTGCCGGACGTCTCGGCGTTGATATGCCGATTTGCCTCGCCGTCGATGACGTGCTGAACCATTTTGCCGATATCGACGCGACCATCAAAGGCTTGCTTGCGCGGCCTTACGGCGAAGAGGATCCTCTGGCAAAAAACAACACATAGACATACACCCCGATAGGATCATTCATGCTTTACTTTATTTACTGCATCGATAAGCCCGACAGCAAAGAAGTCCGAATGGCCAACCGCCCGCGCCATCTCGACTATATGAAACAATTTGAAAATCAAGTTGTCGCCGCCGGACCGACACTCACCGAAGACGGTGAAGGCATGACCGGCAGCGTTTTTCTGATCGACTTTCCAGACCGGGCCGGCGCCGATGACTTTTGCGCCAATGACCCATACCAAAAAGCCGGATTATTTGAATCAACGGTGATCAAACCGTTTCGTAAAGTCGTGCCACATGACTGATGAATGAAGGATAGACGCAATGAAATATTGGCTGGTTAAATCCGAACCGAACGCCTGGTCCTGGGAGGACCACGTGAAGAAAAGAATTGAGCCTTGGGATGGTGTGCGCAACCATCAAGCCTGCAACAACATGAAAGAGATGAAGAAAGGTGATAAGGCTTTTTTCTACCACTCGGTCAACGAAAAGCAGGTCGTCGGCACGCTGGAAGTGGTGAAGGAATATCACCCGGACCCGACCGACAAGACCGGCAAATTCGGCATGGTGTCGTTCAAGGCCTTAAAACCGCTTGAAACACCGGTCACGCTGCAGCAGGTGAAAGACGACCCCCGCCTTGAACATTTAGCCCTGGTGCGCCAATCGCGACTTTCCGTCATGCCTATCGACGCCAAATCCTGGAAAATTATTTGCGGGCTCGGCGGCATTAAACCGTGAATGATCACAAACTATGCGCGCTTGCCGATATCCCGGACCCGGGTTCGGCGGGCTTCGAAGTACCCTACAAGAACCAGACGTTACGCCTCATGGCGATCCGCCAAAAAGATACCGTATACGTTTATGAAAACAGCTGCCCTCACCGCCGCCTGCCATTGGATTTCAAAGAGGGGCAATTTCTCGATGCCGAACAAAAATATATTCTTTGCTCCAATCACGTCGCCCTGTTTCAAATTCATGACGGCGTTTGCATCGAAGGGCCCTGCAAGGGGGCGGGCCTGAATACGTTCCCGGCCCAGGTCCAAGATGGTGAAATTTTCGTGACGCTTTAAAACGATAGAGAACCATGAGCCTGCAGGCGTTCCGTTTCCGGGTCTGCCCCTTGTTTCGTCCTGAAATTCTGAGATAATCCGGGAAACAAAAACAGCTTATA
>CALINB010000187.1 GCA_938045325.1 uncultured Rhodospirillales bacterium
TCGGCGCGGCAACGAGAGAACCAGCGGAAATAAAGAAGATCGCGAGCAGAATTGCCCGAAGAAGCGCTTTGGTCATTGTTTACCCCCCAATGACAAAATTAAATCCAAAATCTGAAAAGCACTAAAAGCGTCAGGCGAAAAAAGCCCGAGCCCTTTAATTTTATCTGAAACATAACCTATTCACGCAATGTGGCGAGAATATGACGCCATCGGAGTTTTTTAATTTTGTCCGAATTGCCGACTGGCCGTTCCTGGTAAAATGCTAAGCGCCCTGCCTCCGCTGCTTTATCTTATTGCTAAATTTTAACACGCGGAGAGAGAGAGAGAGAGAGTCCAAAGATTTGCGCCTTAAATTGCGTATAAGTCTCAAGACTTTACGCAAGTGATTCCTGTACGCTTTTTGCAGGCGCTTTATTTAATATATGTGTTTGATGCCATAGCGCATAAAATACCAACGTCCACGCCGCCTTAGCAGACTGGCCGTTCTGATTTGAGGCAACAGAATTAAAGAGATTCACGACCGCTTTTGGATCACACAACTCTTCGACGCCCGGCTGTTTTGCAACTAGCGGTCCGATTTCAGCAGCCCGCGTAGCAATCCACGCGCCGACCGGTACCGTGAAACCGCGTTTACGCGCAAACGGGGCGGCTTCCGGTAAATGCCGATCCAGCCATGTGCGTAACAGCCATTTCCCCATACCGCGCCTCACCTTCAAGTGATCCGGGAGTGTGAAAGCAAACTCGGCCATCCTTTGGTCGAGAAACGGCACCCGGCCTTCCACGCCGAAGGCCATCAAGCAGCGATCGAGCTTGGTCAGAAGATCATGAGGCAGCCAATCGGCACAGTCGGTTGCCTGCGCCGCCTGCAGCGCCGTTAGGCCTGCAGTCCCAGCATCGTGCTCAACCGCGGCAATGCCGTCACGCCAGTGAAAAGAATCAGTCTCTTGGCGGAGAACGCCAAGCCCCTCGAGAATGCCGCGATGGCGCATCGGCCGACCACCAAAAAGCTTTAACCGGCGTGCGCGCCGGTAACGGCCGTAGCCGGCAAAAAGCTCATCCCCGCCCTCACCAGTTAAAATAACTTTTAAGCCTGCCTCTTTCGCGGCTTGAGCAAGCTTATAGCTCGGCAACACCGCATAATCGGCAGCCGGATCATCCATCGCCGCGGCGGCGCGCGGCAACAGCGTCCAAAAATCGGATTCGGTAAATTCCACTTCCGTATGCTTCGCACCGACAACCTTAGCGATGCGGCGGGCCTGAGCGCGCTCGTCGTGCACGGTGCTATCGGCAAATCCGGCGGTAAAGGCATGAACCGGTTCAGCGTTTAACCGCTTCATCATGGCCAGCACGGCTGATGAATCAACGCCGCCGGAGAGAAACATACCGTAAGGCACATCGGCGCGCTGGTGCAGTTCAACCGATTCGGCAAACACCTCGTCCAGTCGATGAAGCGCTTCATCTAAACTTTGATCACGCGGTCTTTCTTCCGGCAATGCATTGATTTTATGCCGCCCGACGATCCGGCCGTTCTCAACGACAAGGGTCTCACCCGGCAACACGCGATGAATATTTTCAAACGCCGTTTGCGGGCCGCAACTAAACTGTAACTGCAACAATTCATGAATGGATTTTTCGCAAACATTCGGCTGCACAAGCCCCGCCTTGATCAGGGCCTGCGGCTCGGAGGCAAAACAAAACCCGCTGGACGTCTCTGTGTAATACAACGGCTTAATCCCCAGCGGATCGCGCGACACAATCAATTGCCGCCGGGCGGCATCGTAAACGGCAAGTGCATACATACCGCGCAAGTAGCGGGGATAGTCCGGACCGTGTTTTAGGTAAAGCTGCAGCGGCGGCTCGCAATCCGATTGGGTCTTAAACAGTCCCGTGCCTAATTCCTCGCGCAACTCGACGTAATTATAGATTTCACCGTTACCGACCAAAACACACTGCTCGCCACCGCTTTGTTCGGCATAGAGCGGTTGATCACCGGTATTGAGATCGATAATCGCAAGGCGGGTTTGAATGAGACCGACACCGCCGGCGGCAAAGCGGCCTTCACCATCTGGGCCACGGTGGCGAAGCGCATCGACTAAAGCATCAAGAGCCGCGTCATCCGGCGTTACGCCGTCGAGCGACATCATGCCAGCGATACCGCACATCAGTCCTTCAACCGTTCTTCAAAAAACGACATGTATTTATCGACGACTTGGCTTTCCATAAAATGCTCTTGATAAACGTCGTTTCCTTGCCGCGCGATTCGCTCGCGCACATCATCATTCTCTATCACATGCCGGATGGCACGCCCCATCATCGGCGCGTCATCGACAGGCACAAGCAGGCCTGTCTCCATATGTTCAATCAGCGTCCCGGGACCAAGGCCATCGGCGGCAACAACGGGCTTTGACTGCGCCCAGGCTTCAATCACGACATTGCCGAGTGGTTCGTGCCGGGACGGGCAAACAAAAATATCGCATGTGGCCAACAAATCAGCGGCATCTTCGCGCCAACCCAAAAACCGCACACGCGGCTTAATCGCTAGCTTCTCGGCCAACGATTCCAGCTTCTCGCGCTCCGGCCCTTCCCCGGCGATCCATAAATAAGTATTGGGCACGCGCGAAACCGCCTCAAGAAGCGTGTCGAACGCTTTGTTCGGGTGCAACCGGCCCAAGCCGAGAATAAGCGTTGTATTTTTCGGCGTGTACAGTTTGCCTCGGTCAATCGGTTTCCCTTGTTTACCGGCAACGAAATTCGGCAAGTAATGCGCCCGTTCCTGCGGCCAGCCCGATTGCGTTAAATACTGCACGATATCTTCCGTATTACCGATCAGATGATCGCAGCTTTTATAATACTTGAGATCGTAGTATCCCCCGAGCCGGGCGATATGAACGAACGAACCTTTCTCACCACCTTTTGCACCCGTGCTTGGACAAAAATGTGTCGCGCGGTTCATCCATGTCATCACTATGTCAGGCTTAAAATCTTTTATTTGGCTTTTGAACGTATACCGGGTCGTGATATCCAAGGCGCCGCCAAATCGCGCCAACATGGGCCGAATACCGTTGTCCTGCAAAATTGTTTCACGGGCTTCATTGGGGCGCATCAGGACGCGTTGTTCAAGCCCCGCTTGATGCAACGCGATGACAAGGCGGGTAAAAAACGCTTCTGCACCGCCATAGGGCGCACCGGCCATCGCTTGAAGGACTCGCATCAGGCCAAAATCCCTTCAAAAGCACCCGCGGCATCGTCCCAACTCCATTGCCGTTGCGTTTTCAATGCCGCCTGATGTTGTTCAAGCCATAATTGATCATTCGTCAACAAATCACGGGCTGCCTGAATAAAGGCTTGGTCATCTTCGGCAACAAATCCCGTCACACCATCGACAACGCGCTCTACAACCGAGCCAATGCTTTGAACGACGGTCGGCACACCCATAGCTTGTGCCTCGCCGACTGCCAGGCAAAACGTTTCATTTAAATCGCCAC
>CALINB010000188.1 GCA_938045325.1 uncultured Rhodospirillales bacterium
TTGTTTGGTTGTCCGTCAGTACATGATGCAGATGGCCGACATGGGCGAGACACAGCTGTGCCGTTTCGATAATAAAAATCGAGTTTTGGTTTATTTTTTTGCCGTCCCATATCGTGAAGTTCGTCGGCACGTTATAAACCCGCATGTCTTTCACTTTGATATCGTGCCGTGCAATTCCGAAGTTCGGGTCCCAGCCCCGTAAGACGAATTTAATCCGAGGGTCAATTGATTCCGTGAAATGGGTTTCGTGAGAATTATTCATCGTCACGATGTCCGGCCACTTAGCCGGCTTAACAAAACCGTTGTAATCAGTTGCAACCGACACACCTTGCGGACTTTCGATCAGCATGGTCGAGTGACCGACGAAAGTGATGCGCACATGGCGTTTGGGCACGGGTAAAATGCCCGCCGCGGCGAGTTGTATGTGGGGTGCCTTATTCACGAGCCCTAGCGCGCAAACCCGGCTTTGCGGTCGTTTTTGCGCCAAACCGTCCGAAAGTACCGGGGCCGGCAGGAGAGGGGGTAGGCCAAGGCTCACTATGCTCGCGAGAAGTACGGTTATTAAGAGCCGGTTTATTGTCATGCGCGTCACTCCCTTTTGAAGCCTGCCTGACTGCAATCAGCATAATCCTAGTGCCGATCCCCTGACGGTGCCATGACGGATTTAACGAATTGCAAAAAAACCCATTAACTTCAATGGCTTATTTATTTATGTCGGGAGCCGGCCCGATTCATGGATTGTTAAGAATGGCCACCCATACTCAGCCTCGTGGGAATATTACGCCTTTTGTGGAAGGCAGGTGTGGACGTTATGGACTTATCGAAAATCACCCTCTTTGCGGTTTCGAAGAAGAAGATGGATTGGCTCAACCAACGCCAAGAGCTTCTCGCGCAAAATATTTCGAATGCGGATACGCCCGGTTACCGGGCAAAGGACCTTAAGAAGTTTAAGTTTAAGGAACTGATCCGCCGCGAAACCATGCAGCTCAACATGGATGTCAAAAATCCCGATCACCTCGGTGGCCGGCGTAAGCGCATTCGTGATTTTGCTGCCGAGAAAGATCGCAAGCCCTATGAGACCATGCCTGGCGGCAATGCCGTTGTTCTTGAAGAACAGATGCACAAAGTCGGCGAAACCAGTACCAAGCATAAAATCACGACTGAGCTGTACAAGAAGCATCTCGGGATGTTTCGCACGGCACTCGGCCGCCGATAGGTCTTAACGAAGGGGGAACCCAATGGCTGATTTGTTGAAAACCATGGCTATCTCGGCCGCGGGCATGAAAGTTCAAGGCGCGCGCTTGCGGGTCATTGCCGAAAACATTGCGAACGCCGATTCATTGGCGCAAACGCCGAACGGCACACCGTACCGCCGCAAAGTCATCATCTTTAAGAACGAACTGGACCGCCGCCTCGGTTTGGATACGGTTCGTGTCGATAAAATCCGTCCAGATATGTCGACGTTCGGCAAAAAATTCGACCCCAATCATCCGGCTGCCGACGGCGAGGGTTATGTGCTCACGCCAAATGTGAAATCGATTGTCGAAATGATGGATATGAAAGAGGCGCAACGGTCTTACGAGGCCAACGTGACGGCGATCCGGTCATCGAAAGGGATGCTCGAGGCCGCCATTGAAATTTTGAAATAACCTAGCCAACTGTGGGGAGTAGGCCATGGCCGATCCGACAATCGCGGCGACAAAAGCCGCACAAGCTTATCAAAGTGCCGTTAAAACCAGTGTTGTCTCAAACAATTTAGGCGGTGCCGCGAACGAAACGCAGCGGGCCGTTGGTGCGAGTGGTGAATTTTCCGATCTGGTGAAAAGCGCGCTGTTACAGGCCAAGAAAATTGGTCAGACGGGTGAGCAACAAGCGTTAAAAGGTGTTACCGACCGTACGGACTTGAACAAAGTGGTGACCGCCGTCGCCGAAGCCGAATTAACGCTGCAAACCGTGGTGTCGATCCGCGACAAGGTGATCGATGCCTACAAAGAAATTCTGCGGATGCCGATGTAAGCCGAAATTTGCGGCATAAACGACAAAGGTTGATATGAACGAGCTTGCCGTCATCGAAGTGGGCCGAGAAGCATTGTGGGTAATTATCTTAACTGCCGGCCCGATCATGATCGCGGGTCTGGTCGTCGGTCTCATCATTGCGCTATTTCAAGCCCTAACGACGATCCAGGAAATTACCCTGACATTCGTTCCAAAAATTTTCATCATTTTCGTCGCGGTCATCTTGTTTTTGCCGTTCATGATGGCCACCGTCATCGAGTTCGCCCGGAAACTTTTTGACCGTATGGCGGTGCTCGGCTAACGTCCATGCTGCGCGAATTTCTTGCCATCAACGCCTTCGGATTTTTTCTTACTTTCGCCCGTGTGGGCTCGGCAATTATTTTGCTGCCCGGTTTCAGCGCGTCGTGGATCAGCGTGCGCGCGCGTGTCGCAATTGCCTTGGCAATTACATTGGTGTCGATCCCAATGGTGCAGCACACCTGGCCCGCGATACCGCCTACGCCGACGGAGTTGTTCTTGTTATTGGCCGGTGAAATATTTGTCGGCGCGTTTATCGGCACCATCGGCATGGTGCTGATTACGGCCCTGCAGGCGGCGGGGTCGTTTATTGCGTTGTTTTCATCGCTTGCCAATGCCCTTGTGCGTGACCCCATTGCCGAATCGCAAAGCGCTTTAACGGCGGGTTTTCTCACCACTGCCGGTGTTGTGATGATTTTTGTCACCAACACTCACCACACATTGCTGCAAGGCGTGCTCGCGAGTTACAGCACGTTCATTCCAGGCCAAGTCGTATTCGACGGCGATATCGCCGATACGGTGGCGAAAATGGTCAGTGAAAGTTTTAACCTCGGTTTGCAATTGACCGCCCCGTTTCTCATCGTAGCACTTACATATTATGTCGGCCTTGGTTTGCTGAACCGTTTGATGCCGACCCTGCCGATCTTTTTCGTCGGCTTGCCGGTGCAAATCCTGCTGCAAATGGCCGTGTTTATGGTGACGTTTGCTGGCATCATGATGACGTTCATGACCTTCTTTAACGATAAATACCAAGGGCTGTTTCTCCCGTAGCGCAACAACTTAAAGGCATAAGGAAAGCGGTTAACCCGTGGCAGAAGATCAAGCTTCAAAAACAGAAGAACCGACAGGAAAACGAATCCAGCAGGCCCGTGATAAGGGCCAAGTGGCGATTTCCCAGGAAATCAAAAGCTGGTTCATTCTTTTGTCAGCGGCATTGCTGATCGTCAGCATCGCGCCGCAATTGATGCGCGATTTAAGCTTCTCACTCTCGAAATTTATTCTTGCCCCTCACGCCATCAGCATGGACTCGCGCCACGTCCGTTTCTTCTTTGCAGATCAGTTGATGGATCTCGCCATCATCTTAGCGCCCGTGTTCGGTGTCTTTATGATCACCGCCATTATCGCGACCGCCTTGCAGGTTGGCCTGTTATGGGCGCCGCAAAAAATTAAACC
>CALINB010000189.1 GCA_938045325.1 uncultured Rhodospirillales bacterium
CGTTACCGGGATCGCAGACATCGCAGGTAAAAGTCTTGGCCTTTATTTTGGTCGCGAGTTCGCCGAGTTTATCTGTGTCACGGGCCGCGAGGCCGATATTCATGCCTTCGGCGTGAAAGAGCTCGGCTAAAGCACGGCTCAGACCCGAACCGGCGCCAACGATCAGAGCGTTTTCAGCCACCCTTGTCTCCTAATACCGTTGCATATCAGGGTCGAACGCCGCCGCCCAGGCATCAATGCCGCCGGCGAGGTTTTGCGCGTTTTCATAGCCATTCATGCGCAGCCATTGGGTTACCTGCATGCTGCGCATACCCGAATGGCACATAACGACAAGTGGATTGTCTTTCGGTAATTTTTCCAAACTTTCCGGAACATCCATCATGCGAATGTTCAAGGAGTCCGAGACCGAGCAAATATCAAGCTCTTGCGGCTCACGCACATCGAGCAGGGTATGGGCCGTGCCGTCCTCACGCATCTTGTGGAGGGCCTCGACATCGATTTCGAGCGGGGCATCATCGGTCATCATGGTTTCTCCGTATCCGGCGTGTTTGCAAGTGCGGCCAGCTTATGGTGTAAATGCAGCCAGTTCAAATACCATGTGATTTTTTAAGTACCGATTTATGCTCAATCGATTTTTCCCGCCACCGCAAGATCTGATTATCACCACTAAAGATCAGACAGTAATCAATGCCCGGCCGGCCGTTCTAGCGGCCCTCGTATTTTGCACATTGGCGTTTATGGTTTTCATCATCGTCGAATACGATGTGGCGGTGAAACGACTCGGCATCGGGTTTTGGTGGGTTGTGTTCGTTTTAGGCGCGGTTTCGTTGTTCATTGGTTTTTCACGTTTGCGCGACTCCCGTTCGTTGATGATTATTTCAAAAGAAGGTTTGTCGTTTCCCCGGCTATTTATCGATATTTTGCCGTGGGAGTTGATCGCAGAGATTAAGTTTACCGGCTCGTTCATGAGCGTGAACTTTACGGAAGATCTGCGCCTGAAATGGTACCCGAAGTTTACGCTGGTGCCCGGCGATCCGGGGTTTCCCGGCGACGGTTTCTTCTCCAAGTTTGAGGTGCCTTGGGTCAAGGTGCGGGTCAATTACCAATGGCCGGTGACGGCGAAAACGTTGCATACTCTTATTGAGGCGCACCGGCCAAAATAACGATCACCGAAATGTTAGTGTGAGGGATATGGCGAAAGAGAAAGAGCCTATCTATATCGATGTATTAGGCGACCGGATAACGATTTTTCCTCATCATTATTTGGCCAAGCAAGGTATCATCGCGATGGGGGTATGTCTGCTCGCGCTGGCCATATTTCATGAATACATGATCGCAAACTTCAGTTTGAAATGGCTCATATTCTTTGCGTTGTTTTGCGTGCTGATTATTTTAAGCGCGCTGGCTTCCATGCGGAACAAATTGCCCATGATGATCATGGATAACGAAAAGCTATCGTTTCCCCGTGAGCAATTTAAGCCGGTGAAATGGAACGATTTACAGCGCATCGATTATAAACATAATCATATGGTGCTTTATCCGAAAGCAGGCGAGCCGATCCGCATTTGGGTCGATCATCGCTGGCCGTTGCCGTGCTTTATCATCCGCGACATGATGATCAAGAAGCGCCGCGACGCCGACATTCGCGTGCCGCCGGATCACGAGTTCTTTGTTTCGGATTGATCGTCACGATTTGAGTTGTTTATTCCACGGCATGTAGGCGAGGAAACTCGCCATCGCACAGGTGCCGCTGATGCCGGCAAACACGAGGCCGGCGCCGACAAATGCACTTAAGGCCATAAACCAGGGCGAGACGTAGAAGGCGAGTGCGACACCCAGGACCACGAGGCTGCCGGCGGTGATTTGAACTTGCCGCATGATGCTGATCGGCGCACTGCGGTTCATATTGACGGGAAGCCCTGATTTTTTCCAGGCGCCGAGTCCGCCGTCGAGTTGATAGACTTCTTTAAAACCGGTGCTTAAAATTTTTGAAGCGGCTTCAGCGGTGCGCACGCCGCTGCCGCAATGAAAGACACCGATCTTTTCATGCTCGCGCGGGAAATCCGACGGGTCAAAAACGGATAAAGGGACGAGGCGGGAGCCCGGAATATGTTCGCGCGTGTATTCGCTCGGTTCGCGTATATCGATCAGAACGACTTTATCCGTGTCGAGCCAATCTTTGAGGGTTTTGGAATCGATTTTTCGAAGTTCAGTTCTGTTATCTTGGGGCATTTGGATAACCACCTTGTTAGCCGTTTTTGTCTTTGCAATAGGTTTCATACAAAAATTCGATGAGTTTTTTGACGTCTTCGCGTGCCAGCGAGTAGAAAATCGTTTGTCCTTCTCTGCGTGTTGTTACGAGGCCGTCTTTACGAAGTAGGGCGAGTTGTTGAGACATGGCTTGTTCGCGAATACCAAGCAAGCCGGCCAACTCGCCGACGGACCGTTCTTCCTCGGCTAATTGGCACAAGACCAGCAAACGATTTTTATTAGACAGGATCTTCAGAAGATCGCTGACCGTTTCGGCTGTTTGATTCATAGTTTCAACATTCATACTTGCGAACCTATGATTATATGATTATATTGTCAAGGTAAAGTTGCTTGATAGGGCTCAATCCGTTGCAGTCTGCGGTATTGCAGAATGGAGGCCATGATGAAACCGGACGTTAAAGCATTCTTCGACGAAGCCACGTACACCGTTTCCTATGTCGTGAAGGATCCGGCGAGTTCTCATGCCGTGATCATCGATTCCGTATTGGATTTCGACCCCAAGGCCGGGCGGACGAAAACAACTTCGGCCGATCAAATGATCAAGCATGTCCGTGGTAATAATTTGCAGATCAATTGGATCCAGGAAACGCACGCCCATGCGGATCATTTAACAGCGGCTCCGTATCTGAAAGAGAAACTCGGCGCTTCAATCGGTATCGGCGAAAATATCACCGATGTGCAAAAGGTCTTTAAGAAGGTTTTTAACGCCGGTGACGACTTCGTCACGGATGGATCGCAATTCGATCATCTGTTTAAGGACGGCGAAGAATTCAACATCGGCGGACTGACCGCGCGGGTAATGCACACACCCGGTCACACGCCGGCCTGTATGACGTATGTGATCGGCGATGCCGCGTTTGTCGGTGATACGCTGTTCATGCCCGATTACGGCACCGCGCGGGCGGATTTTCCGGGCGGGGACGCGGCCACGCTCTACCGGTCCATTCATAAAATTCTCGCCCTCGCGCCGGAAACGCGTTTGTTCATGTGTCATGACTATAAGGCGCCAGGCCGGGAAGAATATGCTTGGGAAACGAGCGTTGCCGAAGAATTGGAGAAAAACATTCATGTGCACGATGGCGTTTCGGAATCCGAATTCGTCGCAATGCGCAATGCCCGGGATGAAACCCTTGCCATGCCGGTTCTGATTTTACCGTCCATCCAAGTCAATATGCGGGCGGGTCATTTTCCACCACCGGAAGAGAACGGCGTTTCTTATCTAAAGCTGCCGTTGAATGCTCTTTGAATAACCCCCACGGAGTCAACCGAGATCATGATCACCCGTCGAACAATATTGAAAACCGTTCTCAAAGGAACCACGGCACTTACAACTGTCGCCATCTTCATCGGTTTGCCGTCATGGAGCCGGGCGTCGTCTCGTATGACAAATCGTCTTCGAATTCCGGAACAATTGAAGGGAACGCTTAAGGATGGCGTGCGCCATTACGATCTAACGATGCAAAAGGGGTCGATGCCGTTTTTAACCGGCCTGACAACGCCGACGCTTGGCATCAACGGTGATTTCCTGGGGCCGTTACTTCGTTTGCGCGACGGCGAGAATGTCGCGCTTAATGTGACCAATCAAATCGGCGAGTCGTCGTCGCTGCATTGGCACGGCATGCATGTTCCGGCACATGCCGATGGCGGCCCGCATCAACTTATTGAAAACGAAAAGACGTGGCAGGCAGCTTTCAAAGTGAAACAAAAAGCGGCTACGTTTTGGTATCACGCGCATTTGATGCATAAGACCGGCCCGCAAGTGTATCGCGGTCTTGCCGGTATGATGATCGTAGAGGACGAAGAAAGCCGGCGGCTTGATTTGCCCTCGACATACGGCGTCGATGATATTCCGCTAATTTTGCAAGACCGGGCGTTCAACAGGGACGGATCGTTCCGCTATATCACGCATATGCACGACATTATGGCCGGGATGCGCGGCGAGACGATCCTGGTCAACGGGACCGCATCTCCGTTCATGCCGGTCACGACGCGTAAAGTCCGGTTCCGGGTCTTAAACGGCTCGAACGCACGCTTTTATCAAATCGGTTTCAGCGACCGCCGCCGTTTCCATCAAATCGCCACCGACGGCAGCTTTTTACGGCAACCCTTGGAAACGGACCGCGTAACCATCGCGCCGGGCGAGCGGGTGGAAATCGTCGCTGATTTTAATGTTGCAAAGCCGGTCAAGCTTGTGCACATCCCAATCGTTCCCCAAACCGGCGGCATGAGGGGTGGTATGGGCCGCGGTATGGGCCGCGGTATGGGCATGATGGAGTCCTTCGACAGTCAGCCGCTCGATCTTCTCGAAGTCAGGCCGGAGAAATCTCTCAAAGCGGCTTCCCCTTTACCGGCAAAACTGACCGATGTACCGAATTTTCGCGAGCAGGATGCCGTTAAAACGCGGCGCTTCGTCTTGGATATGCGCATGGGGCCCGGCATGATGCGGGGCGGCGGTAGCGGTGAGCGGTTCACGATCAACGGCCGTGCCATGGATATGAATCGCATCGATGAAACGGTGAAGTTAGGTGACACGGAAATTTGGGAAATTAAAAACGATTCACCCATGGCTCATCCGTTCCATATTCATGACATTCAGTTTCGAATTTTGGATCGCAACGGCAAGCAGCCAGGTCCGGAAGAGCAGGGCCTTAAAGATACCGTGCGGGTTCACGGCGGGGAAACGGTACGAATTATTACCCGCTTCGAGGACTATGCCGATCCCAAACTACCCTATATGTATCACTGCCACATCCTCGAACATGAAGATGCCGGGATGATGGGGCAGTTTGTCGTGACGGCTTAACCGTTACGCTTTCACCACCGGCAGGTCTGCCCAACGGGTCGTGTAGCGGCGCGAGAGCCGGGTTTGGTTCATGCGCCAGTTGGCGTGAATGCCGGCCCCGCCGAACTGCACCGCATCGCACCCGGGGGCGGCGAGGGTGTGGTTGATCGTATCGAGCGCTTTCATCAGCTGATCGTTGCGTTCGGTGCCGGGCGCATCGAACAGGCTCGGCGCGTAACGCTCCTTGACGATAAGGTCGAATAGCATCACGCCCGCGCGTTTGTAGCGGTAGCCGGGACGGTACAGGCGCGCGAGTCCGGCAAGGGTGGCTTTAACGAGCGCACCGGTGTGATCGGTGGGTTGGGTAAACGGCATTGAGATTGCGTCACGGCACTGTTCATCGAATGTGTTGTAGTGATTGGTTTGCGCGCTGACCCACAAGCAACCCGTGAGCAAACCATGGCGTCGCAGTTTTGCCGCCGCCCGGGTCGCGAATGTGGAAACCGCTTCTTTAAGCTCGTCGTGGCTTGTGACCATGTGCCCGAAGCTGCGGGTGAAGATGATGGTCT
>CALINB010000190.1 GCA_938045325.1 uncultured Rhodospirillales bacterium
AGAGAAGATTAAAGGACAACGCCATACCTTCCGCGATGCCTTGCTCTCGGAAGAAGCCTTGATGAAACTTGAAAAGCAAACGCAACAAGAAACCCTTACTTTGCAGAAATGATGAACGATGTTGTTCAAGCCTTGCAAGCCAAATTCAACGGCGCAATTAAAGAAGTCATCGAGTTCAAAGGTGAAACTACACTGCTGGTTGAAACAAAGTCAATTGTCGAAGTGTGTCGTGCTTTGAAAGAAGAACACGGCTTTAACTACTGTGCCGACATCTGCGGTGCCGACCGATTCACCGAAGAAGAACGCTTCGAGGTGATTTACAACCTTACCAATCTCGACAAGCATTGGCGCATTCGCTTGAAAGTGCGCGTCGAAGAAGAAATTCCCGTTGTGCCCAGCGTTACCTGCGTTTGGCGCGGCGCAAATTGGCACGAGCGCGAAACCTACGATATGTATGGCATTCGCTTCGAGGGACACCCCGACTTGCGCCGAATGTATATGCCCGAAGACTTTGAATACTATCCGCTCCGTAAAGATTTTCCGCTTATCAGCGTTCCCGGAAGTATTCCGCTTCCTGAAATCGACGAACGCGCACAAAACAAAAACGCGGCGGCACGACTGAACAGCGGCGAACGAATCTGAACAAGGATATGACGACAGCCAATAAACTCTCTGCGCCAAAACTCCGCCCTCGTCCTCGCTCAACCGCATGGCTCGAGCGACAACGCAAGTTCTACGACTTGATGCATTCCGACGACGGCGGCTTCGAGTTCATTGAGTTTCTCAATGGCGACATCGTCGTGCGTGCCGTGCCTGACCATGCCCGCATTCCCGAAGGCGCAACTGTTATTCTCGATATGCCAACCTCTATCAAGCATCAAGAAATTCAAAGTGAGCTTCTTTTCGCGCTCACAAAGTTTGTAAAAGAGCATTCGCTTGGAAAAGTCTACGGAACGCCTACGGATTTGAGGCTCGGCACGAATGTCGTTCAGCCCGATATTCTCTTTCTCTCCAAAGAACACTTGTCGCGCGCCAAAGCCACCGAAATTCTCGGCTATGCCGATTTGGTTATCGAGATTCTTTCAAAACACAGCATTAAGCGCGACCGTCAAACCAAATTCCGACTCTATCAAGACGCCAAAATTCCATCGTATTGGATTGTCTCGCCCGACGCAGGGCAAATCGAACTCTATCGCCTCACCAAAGATGGCTACGACATGACCGCCGCCTATTCCAGCGATGAAACACTTCGCTATGAGTTCGCTTCGGGAAAAACTTTTGAACTAATCCTTCGAACCCTTTTTCAGTAACATATCTTTGCATCACTATGTCCTTACACACTGAACCTGAATTTGCCGATGGCATTGAGCAATTAGCGAAACCACGAAAAGACCCAACGGCGCGCTTAGTTGAGCGTCAGCAAAAAATTTATCAAACGCTCGAGGACCGCGACACCACCGTTATCGACGACCCGCTCGAATCAACCATGATTTTGAACATGGGTCCGCAACATCCCGCCACGCACGGCGTTTTGCGCGTCGCTCTAAAACTTGACGGCGAAACCGTTTTAAGTGCTGTGCCCGAACTCGGCTACCTACACCGCGCGATGGAAAAACTTGCCGAAAACAAAACCTTCTATGAGTGGATGCCTTACAGCGACCGCTTGGACTACATGTCGCCTTACTCCAACAACACCGCCATGTGCTTAGCCGTCGAGAAATTAGCGGGCATTGAAGTGCCTGAACGCGCCGTTTATATCCGCACGCTTGCTTGTGAAATTGCACGGATTTCTTCGCACTTGCTCTGGCTTGGCACGATGGTCATGGACACAGGCGCTGTCTCGATGTTCCTTTGGACCTTTCAAGAGCGCGAAAAAATTTATGACTTCTTCGACCAACTCACGGGCGCACGATTTACGATTTCGCATTGCCGTGTCGGCGGCGTCGCCAGCGATATTTCCACTGAAACCGTGCAGTTCGTTAAAGATTGGGTCAAACAGTTTCGCCCGAAAATCAAAGAATGGCGCGGGCTTTTAGACCGTAACCGCATTTTCGTTGAGCGCATGGAAGGCGTCGGCGTGATTTCAAAAGAAGACGCAATCGATCTTGGCTTCACGGGTCCGAACCTTCGCGCCAGCGGCGTCGCCTACGACATTCGCAAAGCCGAACCTTACCTTGCCTACAAAGATTTAGCGTTCGATATTCCTACCGCCGAAAACGGCGACTGCTTCGCCCGCTACCTTGTGCGCATGGACGAAATGGAACAAAGCCTGCGCCTCATCGAGCAATGCCTCCGCAAAATGCCCAAAGGCGATGTGCGCGTCGATAACGCCAAACAAACCCACGCTTGGAAAGGCGAAATCTATCACGCCATGGAAGCCCTCATTCACGACTTTATGATGACGCACGAAGGCTTACAGTTGCCCAAAGGCGAAGTCTATCACGCTATTGAAGCCCCCAAAGGCGAACTCGGTTTTTATATCCAATCCGACGGCTCAGGCTTCCCATGGCGCATGAAAATTCGTAGCCCTTC
>CALINB010000191.1 GCA_938045325.1 uncultured Rhodospirillales bacterium
TAATCGACTGCGCCGCCGACCCGACCGCACGAATGGCAAACGAACTGAACAAGAAAACGAGCATTGCGCCGAGCATTCCGCCGATGAAGACTTCAGGCTTTGAAAGGTCGACCGATTCCAACGGTGAGCCGTAGTTGCGCAGTTCGTCAATGTATGCACTGAACAAGAGAAACGCGGCAAGCCCTGCTGAGCCGACAGCATAGCCTTTTGTGAGGGCTTTGGTGGTGTTGCCCATTGCGTCGAGTTTATCGGTTTTTTCGCGCACCGATTCGGGCTGTTCCGACATTTCTACGATTCCGCCCGCATTGTCCGTAATCGGTCCGAAATTATCCATCGCTAAAATGTATGCCGCTGTTCCGAGCATGCCGAGCGTTGCGACCGCCGTTCCGAACAAGCCTGCATTTTGCAAGCCTGATGTTTGCCCTAAGTAGTAGGCGGTGATAATTGCGCCTGAAATGGTCAGAATTGGCAGTGCCGCGCTTTCAAGCCCGACGGCAATTCCGCCAATGACATTGGTCGCCGGTCCTGTGAGCGATGCATTTGCGATAGATTTCACAGGACGATAAGCATATTCGGTGTAGTATTGCGTGAGATAAACAAAAATCTGCGCCGTAATCAGCCCGACAATGCCACACAAAAAGAAGTTGAGCCAATAGTCGGCTAAAATCCACTTGCAAGCGATGAAGAATCCTGCGGCGGCAAGTGCCGTTGCCACATAATATCCGCGATTGAGCGCGTTCATCGGATTTTCGTTGCCGTCTGTTTTTACGACCAGCACACCGACAAGCGAGGCAATCATTCCAAACGCATTGACAATGAGCGGAAAAAGAAGCACGCCCAGAACGCTCACGCCTGCGCTTTCAAACGCCGATTGATTCGCCATAAAGAGTGCGGAAGCAATAATCATCGCGCCGATATTTTCCGCCGCCATTGATTCAAAAATATCCGCGCCACGTCCGGCACAGTCGCCGACATTGTCTCCGACGAGGTCAGCAATCACAGCGGGGTTTCGCGGGTCATCTTCGGGAATGCCGGCTTCAACTTTTCCGACAAGGTCTGCGCCGACGTCAGCGGCTTTCGTATAAATGCCGCCGCCAAGTTGCGCAAAGAGCGCGACAAACGACGCGCCGAACCCAAAGCCTGCAATCAACAGCGGAATTTTTTCAACGCTCGTTGCACCGACGGCGTTAATGACGGCGAACAATCCGACAATGCCCAAAATCGAGAGCGTTACAACAAGAAAACCCGTTGCCGCACCGCCGCGCAGGGCAATAACCAATGCCTCATTGAGCGAGGTCAATGCGCCTGCCGCCGTGCGAATGTTGGTGCGAATGGCAATCCACATTCCGATATAACCCGAAATCACCGAACATGCCGCGCCTAACAGAAACGAGAGCATAATCCATAGCCCTAACTGAATTGGATTTGTTACAGGGTCGTGTTCATTCGCCGCACGCACGAAACCGTAGAGAATGAAAATCAGGGTTGCTGTGGCTATCGCGAGATATAAAATCGTTCTGTTCTGGCGACTTAAAAAGGCTTCCGCGCCTTCTTTAATCGCGTCAGAAACTTTCTGCATCTCGCTTGTGCCGTTGGATTTGGAGAGAACTTGGCGGGTGAGAAACATCGCAAACGCAACGCCAATCGCGCTTGCACCGAAGATTAAGCTGAACTCCATTTGTCGATAGGTTTTATTGGAAAAGCGTTCATTTTGAAATTGCCCAAATTACAACTTTGCCCGTGAGTTTGAAATAACGAGAAATGAAGCACGAAACATCGAACATGTCTGCGGCTGTTTCAGCAGCGTTTGCCCTTGAACGATACTGTTTTCCCGTTGGCTTTTGATAACTTCGCCCAAACTTAATTGCATCAATGAGTTGGAACACGATTCTCGGACAAGAGAGACAAAAAGAAGTTTTGCGGCGCGCCATTCGATTAGGACGTTTGCCGAATGCGTATCTCTTTCTCGGACCCGAAGGCGTCGGCAAAGAAGCCACCGCGCTTGAAGTGGCAAAGGTTTTGAACTGCGATTCGCCCGACGCGCTTCCAAACGCTGAAGCCTGCGGCGTATGTGAGAGTTGCCAAAAATTTGCTGAACTCATGCACCCGAATTTGGAACTTGTTTTTCCTGTTGAAGGCATTTTGCTTGAAAACATTTCCGAAAGCAGTTCCAAACGCGAAAAGCAAGAAGAAGCCTTTGAGAAATTGAAACAACTTTACGAAGAAAAACGCCGCAACCCCTATTTCACGATGCAGATGGATAAAGCGATGGGCGTTTTGACAAAACAAGTTGAATTGCTGATTGATAAATCCGTCTTTAAGCCATCGGGCGGGAAAAAGCGTGTTTTCATTATTTCGCAAGCCGAGCGCATGAATCAAGAATCGGCAAATAAATTGCTCAAACTTTTGGAAGAGCCTCCTCCATATGTGCTCTTCATTTTGATTTCGTCGCGTCCCGAACAACTTTTGCCGACGATTGTCTCGCGATGCCAACCGATTCGTTTCTCGTCGCTTTCCGCTGAACAAATCGCCGAAGGGTTGAAGCAATACTCGCCTCAATCGGAAGCGAACATTGCCTTTGCCGCCCGATTCGCACGCGGCAATTTTTTCTATGCGCAAAAACTCTTGCACGATTCTACCTTGAAAGAACGACGCGATAAAGCCTTGAACCTCTTGCGTTTCGCACTCTCTCCACACAAGCAGCTTGAACTAATGCGCGAAATTGAATCCCTTGCCAAACAAAGCCGCGACGAACAATCTCAAACCCTTACATCTATGCTTCTCTTTTTTCAAGACGTCGTTCGAACGCGCGAAACCCATTCACACGCGCCGATACTCAACGAAGATGTGAGCGACGCTGTTAAACGCTTTGCGCAAAATTTTCCGATGGCGGATCTCGAGCAAGCCTCGCGCGAAATTGAGCAGGCGCGCTATGCCCTTTCTCGCAACGCAAATCCAACGCTTACACTTATGGCACTCGTTATTCGCCTTAAATCACTGATTCTCAACGAAGTATCAACGCATCACTAAACGGAATTGCAA
>CALINB010000192.1 GCA_938045325.1 uncultured Rhodospirillales bacterium
TATCAATCAAAAATCGAACCAATTACTAAAAAGATCAGTGTTAAATATAGCTACCGATCCGGATTTGGTTTATGTTACTCTACCAAGATTAATAATCTGGCCGTTTCAAGCGACCGTTACTGATGCTTCAAAAGCCAAAACAGGGATGGAAGCAGTGAAATTGCAATGTTTAATGAAAACTAGGAAGACTGGGAGAAATATATCATGAAAAGTCGGACTAAAGTTGTTGTCGCCTCCGTTATGGGTATCGGCGGCCTTGCCGTTATGACGGCGGGAGAAGCCTTGGCGGATAAATTTCCGACCAAGCCTATTCGTTATGTCCTTCACTCCAGTGCGGGTGGCGGCACGGACCGTATGGCACGGTTGCTCGCCCCCATCGCTGCGAAGCATCTTGGTCAAAAGGTCATCGTTCAGAATATGAAAGGTGGCGGTGGCGCCAAGCAAATGGGTTATTTGACGAAAGGCGCGAAAGCTGATGGCTACACCATCGGTTCCACTACAGGCAGTTTGATCGGCCGGATGAACACGGTATTTAAAGGCCGCTTTGGTGTTAAAGATTTCACCTGGGTGACCGGTTTGCTTCAGGATCCGTTTGTCTTTGCCGTTCCGACAGATAGCCCGGCAAAAGATCTCAAAAGCTTTGTGAAGATGATTAATTCCAATCCGGGCAAGCACAAAATCGCCGGTTTTGCCGTCGGTGGAGCACAATGGATTGCCTGGAACATCTTTGCCAATGGTGTTGGCTTCAAGCCGACGAATGCGGTTTGGGTTCCTTACACCAGCATGGGGCCGGCAGCGGTTGCAACGGTTGGTAAACACGCGGATATGACCGTGAACTTTGTTGGCGTTACTTTGCAACATGCTCGAGCCAAAAATCTGCGTTATCTAGCTATTATGTCGACGTCGCCTTCACCGGCTATCCCGAAGGTGCCAACTATTCATCAAGCGGGGTACCCAAAAGTTGATTCCACTTTTGTGCAGTTCCGTGGCTTGGTCGCGCCGAAAGGTGTTCCCGCAGACCGTTTAGCTAAAGTCAATGCCGCTTTCATCAAAGCAATGAAAAGCGAGCGTGTTACGAAGTGGCTGAACAAAACGGGTAAGACGTTGATGAACTATGGGCCGAAGCGGTTCACGAAGTTTGCGCATCACGTGAACAAAGTCACGGCCCAATACGTCAAGGATCTTGATCCGAGCGTGTTTAAGAAGAAAAAGAAGAAAAAGAAGTAATCGGAGCCAATAGAGTCAATTAACGGAAAGTTTGGCACGATGACTTCACCGTCTCAAAGCGAGGGGGAGCCCCAAACGGGGCTTCCCCAAGCCGACGAAACACACTGGAAAATTGGGCGTGGCCTGGCGGAAGTTCTTACAGGCCTCGCTTTTTCTGCTATTGCCGGTTATTTCCTGCTTCTCGGCAAAGACCTTCCTGATTCCAATTTTAACCCTACCGATCCAGGTACGGCTGCGTTCCCGGACACGATGGCGTGGGCACTGTTGGCTTGCTCCATTGCTATTTTGCTCTTCGGAATTTTTCGAATGTTCAGCAGCGAGAAAGGGGAAGGGATCTCTATCACCGAGCCCTTGAATGTAATTGGAACAATTCTTTTAACGGTGCTTTACGCATTCTCAATGCCGTTCGTGACCTATTATGTTGCGACAATCGTTTGGGCGCCTCTTGTCCTATTATTGTCTGGAATACGTAGTTGGAAATGGATTGTTTCTTTGACAATTTTGACACTACTCGTTGCTCACTTCGTGTTTGAGCGCGTTCTCAGCGCTAATCTGCCGTAAGGGGTGCGGTTTAAATGATCATTGAAAATTTCATGGGTGGCTTTGATCTGGTATTCAGATCCAATGCCCTCACGGCTCTTTTTATCGGAACTTTGATCGGTTATGTCGTTGGCGCAATTCCCGGCATGACTTCCAGTATCGCCCTCGCCGTTATTATTCCTTTCACCTTTCATATGGAGCCGGTGCCTTCCATCGTGCTGATGGTTGCTATCTATATGGCTTCCGAATATTCAGGCGCAATCCCCGCTATTTTGGCAAATGCACCTGGTACGCCTGCCGCGGCGCCAACGGCCTTCGATGGATATCCGATGCGGGTTAAAGGCGAAGCCGGTAAAGCGCTGACCTATTCGATTTTGGGGTCAGGATTTGGTTCTTTGGTCGGAACGATTTTACTTGTTTTTACAGCTGTGTGGATCGTCAAGATCGCTATTATTTTCGGTCCGCCGGAATATTTTGCGCTCGCTGTGCTCGGCCTCAGTTTGGTCGGTGTGCTCAGTAGCGGTTCGTTTTTGAAAGGCTTTATTGGCCTGTTGTTTGGTTTGTTGCTTGCGACCATCGGTCTGGACCCGATCTCGGGTAATGCGCGGTTTACCATTACGGAATCGTTGCTCAGCGGTATCCCGCTACTGCCGGCTCTGATCGGCTTATTTGCGCTCTCCGAAGTGTTCTTCATGTTGGAGACCATTCGCCGCAAACCGCCGGAAATGAAAGAGACGCCTAAGATTGCGATGTCTTTTGATTTGTTCCGCGGGATGAAATTTCACCTCGTTCGCTCCGCAGTCATCGGTTATGTGATTGGCGTGGTGCCGGGTGCCGGTGCGACGATTGCAGCGTTGACCAGTTATGCTGAAGCGAAGCGAACGGCGAAAGACCCGGAAACGTATGGCACGGGTAATCCGCGTGGTATTGTCGCCTCGGAAACTGCGAACAATGCCGCTGTGTCCGGCGCGATGGCGCCGTTACTGACACTCGGTATTCCTGGTTCTGCCAGCACGGCGATCATGATCGGCGGCTTGATGATTCAGGGTATCCAACCGGGTCCGATGTTGTTCGTCGACAACCCGACGTTCCCGTATGCAATTTTTGCTTCGTT
>CALINB010000193.1 GCA_938045325.1 uncultured Rhodospirillales bacterium
TGATGGTAATGTCGGCGGGAACGGAATCGCCGGCAGCCTGCTCATCCATTGATGTATCGACTTCGCAGTCAATCCGCATGGCCAGATCACGCACGTCCGCATCATCGATATTCTCGACATAATCGCCTACGCTCAATGCTAAATTCGCACCGGCATCGGGCGCGCGTTTCGCCGCAATTGCCATGCTGAACGGCAAGCTCATTTGCGCCGCTTGAATATCGACCGGTTCGTTGATAGTCAGCCGTCCCTTGATGACACTCGGAATGCCGATGCGAATTTTTTCGATGTCCGTATGACCAGCGTTGTTTTCCGAACACAATGCGGCCATGCCCTCGACCGCCGCCATCACGCGCGCGCTCGATGCATGCCCCTTCACGGTGACTTCCAAAAGTTTAAACTCGCTGCCCAAACCGTCCGTGATTTTCGATAAATCGGATTCATCGGCATAGGCGCGGGTAAAGCCGTTTTCGCCTTCGAGGATATCCGTCGGACCGGAAAACCCGTGCCGCGCCATCAGCGCGGCCATCACGCCGGAATGACACGCCCATGCGGCATGGATGCGCTTGACGGTCGAGCCGGACTGATAAAACTGCGTTACCCCGCCGGCCATAGAAGCGACCAAGCCGATGCTTTCGGCGACACGGCGCGGGCCATCGGTTCCTTTAAAGAACAACGATGCCACGGCGGTCGCGGCACCAAAACCGCCGCACGTCGCCGTGCTTTGAAAGCCGCGGCGGAAATGGCTCGGCTGCATGGCCAAGGCGATTCGGATCATCGCTTCATAACCGGCAGCGACGGCAGCCAGCACGTCATGACCGGAAAGCTTAAAATGCTGCCCGGCGGCGAGAGCCGCCGAAAAAACGACACACCCAGGATGCAGCATAGAACCGACATGCACATCATCGGCATCGATACTGCCCGAGTATGTTGCGTTCACCAACGCCGCACGGGCCGGATCGGTCTTATCGGGCGAAAATAATATCGAGGCATCACCCTTCCCCCCAGCGATATTGGTATAGGCGTTGATCCAGCGGCTCCATTCCATGCGCTCGCCGGTTGAGGCGACGCGAAAATAATCGAGCAGCAAATCCGCTAAATGCAGGCGTACGGGCTCCGGTAACGTTTTATACGTAAGTCCGGCGGCAAACTCGCCGATCGCTAATGTGGGTTGGTCTGAACTCATGAGAACTCAACGAAATTTATGTCGAGTCAAAGTACCCGGATTACGGGCCGAGGTCGATAGCCCGGCTCGCACTCAAGGTTTGTCCGCCCGATGTCGGCAGCCACATGGACTTGCCGCCCGCCCCGCCGGCGACGATGACGATCAAATCATCCGGCGCATTAATAATGGGCACCATCGATTCCGGATCGTTCTTATCGACGATTTTGGGGAACCTAGGCCCTTTTGACTTGCCCCGGCCTTCGACCAGCCGCCAAGGCTGGCGGGCACGCTCGAACAGTTCCTGCTTGAGGTCCTGCTTGCTCAAGCCACCTTTGTGCAGATAGTCGGCATGCTCGACGCCGAGCGCCAAGACGGGCTCCCCTTGCGAATACAAGTTATTACATCCAAGCGTCGCCATGGAATCAGCAAAGACTTCAATGATCCCATCGGGGTCGGTGCGGAAATTCTCCGTCATGCTGTGCGGCCCTTCCGTGTGCGAAACCGTTACCACGCTTTCTGCGGGCTTGAATCCCCGCTCTACATGCAAAGGCTCCCACGGATTGGCATCTTCGTTTTCACCGGTGCAGAACGTGTACTTGCCGGGATGAGCGTGCTGGCAAAAGTCGACGACACCTGGCTGTGCACCGCCGAGATTGACATGACACAACCTTAAAGCGCGGCCGATGGTGCCGTTTGCACGCCAGCCCGAACCGAAACAGCTCACCCCGTAATTCACATGAAGCTCTTTGATGATCGGGCCGTTGATGATGATCAGCGGTGCCGAGCCATGGGTCGTTGTCTGGCGGTGATGTAATCCGTAACGGGGATCCATCGTGCATTCCAACGCGGCGACCACGACGGGTAAATATTCCGGCTTCGCACCGGCCATCACCGCATTGACAGCAATACGGCGCAATGTCGCCTTACCGTGCGCCGGCGGCACCTCGGCAATTAATTCATCCGGATCACGCCAGTGCATGCCTTTGAGCATCGCTTCGACACGGTCTTGGCTCGGCGGGATGATCGGCAAGCCGTCCGTCCAACCCTTTTCATAGAAATGATCTTGGATGGCATCCAAGGAATCGGGAAGCCGGATTAAGGCCTCCGATATTGGGTCATCTTGATTGTCTACCATGAACGTACTTTTAGAATTTCGCGATTAGAACTTTGCAACGGAATATTCGGGAATGGGGAATTCACGGGTCATATACTCATGCGCGACGGCCTCGGCATCCGTCGTTAACAGCCGGACAACTTCTTCTGCCGCGTCCCTTCCCTTATCGCGAACCTTTTCGAGATCCGTATCGCCGATGGGATGGGGCAGCAATATGATCGGCAGGCCCGGATAATCAAGCTGACGCCCGACCGCCTGGCCTAGCGAAAAAAACGAACAACTGATCAATGTTACGGTCGGGAGCCCTTTTTTCTCGAGGGCCACGGCGTCATGGACGCTCCACGGCGAGGAAGATCCTCAATGACCGACACCACTGATCACAACATCGCAATCCTTGGCCATGTCATCGATAAAGGGTGCGGCTTTGGCGGGAAATCCTTTATGCCAAAACTGCACGTCACCGACGTCATAGTCACGCACCAACACCTCTTGCAGTCCCTCATGAACTTCTTGCGAAAACTCTTTGCCGTTTTCCAACAAGCCGACCTTCAAGCCTTTAAGACTATCGGGCCGCGACGCAAGCGGCATCGGCGGAACGTTGCGTTCATCGACAGGTAAATGGACCCAAATATCCGACACGATATGTTTCCTGATACAGTTTAAAATTGCATTCCTTCAAGGTACCGAAAAAAAACGAACGACGGTATTTGAAGGAACAGTCCCAGTTTGATTGTTCACAGTATAATACTAAAGTACTATTGAAACTCGGAAAAAGAATTGAAATCACAGGGTTTTCACTATTTTATTTTTTGTCAAAAATAATTGAATTCTTGGGCCCTATGACCCCTGAATTCTGGTCAATCTTCGGTATAAATCTTATCAACGCACACACATGAAAAACCAAAATGCAACTTTAACGATCTTAACCAGCGGCCGGGCCATCGGTGCCGAAATAAAAGGCATCAATATTGCCGACGGCATTGATGATGAAACGTTTAAAAATATTGAAGACGCGTTTAACGAAAACGGCGTGATCGTGTTTCGCAATCAACAAATTACTGAACAACACCATATCGATTTCACTAAACGTTTCGGCGACATCGGACCGAACACCTTTGCCGGCTATCACGCACACCCGAAATTTCCAAACGAGATGCTGGTCATTTCCAACATTAAAAAAGACGGCGAGTACATCGGCAATCCGGATGCGGGCCACACCTGGCATACGGATCAGTCCTATACGGAACGCCCGCCGCGCGCGACAATCCTTTATGCCATCGAAATTCCAACGCGCGACGGAAAGCCTCTCGGTGACACTCTTTATGCCAATGCCGCAGCCGCCTATGAAGCGTTACCGCAAGACGTGAAAACACACATCGACGGTTTAAAAGCCGTTCATAACATTGCCGCGCGCAAACGTGGCGGCGATGCGCCGAAACGCGTGAATGAATCGCTCAAGGATAAATACCCGGATGTCATCCACCCGGTTGTCCGCACCCATCCGTTCACGGGACGCAAAAGCCTTTATGTGCGTGAGGGCGAATGTATAGGTATTGTCGGCATGTCGGAAGAAGAAGCCCTTCCCTTGATCAAAGACCTTTCCAATCACATCACCAAGGATGAATTTATCTACCGCCACCAATGGCAGCCCGGGGATCTCATTATGTGGGACAACTGCACCGTTCAGCATTTGGCGCTAAAGGATTATGAACCGGATGACCGGCGCCTAATTCACCGGACCGTGGTGCTCGGCACCAAACCGTTCTAAGATTTAATCAAACCAACCGATAAGGACTTAACAATTATGACTGCTGAGAAAACGCTTGCCGGAAAAGTAGCGCTCATCACGGGGGCGGCCCGGCGCTCGGGCCGGGCGACCGCCATCCAACTCGCCGCCGA
>CALINB010000194.1 GCA_938045325.1 uncultured Rhodospirillales bacterium
TTCGGTTTGCTGGAATTACAGAACGGCCTCCCCTTGGTGCCGCTCCTCATCGGTGTTTTCGTGATTGCGGAAGTTCTTGCCCAGGCAGAGCGGGATACCGATTGGTCGCTTGCTGAAAAGCTGTCCAAGGACGGTCGTGCCAAAACCGACCACTACATGACTTGGCAGGAATTTAAAACGAGCCTGCCGGTGATGTTGCGTTCGACGGGCATCGGCGCGTTTGTCGGCTTGATGCCCGGTCTCGGCTCCGCGGTCGCTTGCTTCATCGCTTACGGCGAAGAAAAACGTCGTTCGAAAAACCCTGAACGGTGGGGAACCGGCATCGTCGAGGGTGTTGCCGCGCCGGAGTCATCTAATAATGCGGTTTCGGGACCATCCATGATCCCGCTCCTCACATTAGGCATCCCGGGCAGCACCATTGCTGCGATCATCACCGGCGTATTTCTCATTCACGGTATCATTGTCGGCCCGGCGATTTTCAAAACCTCAAAAGAACTCGTCTTCGGACTGTTTGCCTCTGGCTTGCTCGGCATCGCCATCTATGCCCTGATCGGCTATTTCGGCGGTCCGTTGATCGGACGCATGATCGCAGCGGTGCCGGCGCGTCTGATTTACCCGTTTGTATTCCTCACCGCGTTTGTCGCAGCCTATTCGACCAAGAACAGCACCTTCGACATTATTCTGATGGGTATTTTCGGCATCATCGGTTATGTCATGCGCCGTTTCGATTTCAGTGCCGCCGCCTTCATCATCGCTTTTGTGCTGACGAAAGGGGCCGAAGAAAACCTTCGCCAAGCGTTGATTCTAACAAACGATGGATGGGGTATATTTTTGCAACGGCCCGTCGCCCTACTTTTCTTCGGAATTGGATTTCTTGCAGTCGCGGTGCGGGCCTATAAAGTGATGCGCCGGGAGCCATCCGATAAAGCGGTTAAAAACTAAGTTTTAGAGTCCCGGTCCCTTGGCCGTAATTGGCCACAGGGCTTCGACGATATCGCCGCGCAGCACGACATAATATTCGTGCAAGTTACAGGTCGGGTCGATATGGCCGGGAATCAACTTGATCTTATCGCCGATGATTAAATTCGGCGCACTCTCGCTTAATTTTAACACGCCATGCTCATCGGATGCCTTCACGAATTCGGCACCGGGCATGTCATAAACAACGGGCGGCCCCGAATCGGAACTCTGTGCCTTATGACCGACGTCGATCAACGCCTGTCCCGGAATCGATGTACTCATCACAGTCGCATAAATAAACAAGGCATGCTCGAACTCGGCAAAAGGCTTGCCGTTATCACCGATATTCTTCGCATAATCCGCATCCATAAAAACATAAGAGCCGGCTTGAATTTCCGTATACAAATCACTCGCGGCTTCATGACGATAGGTGCCGGTGCCGCCACCGGTAATCATGTCGCACGCCAAACCATGCTGCATGAGAAGATCCCTGGTTTGCCGGGTCGCCGCTACAGCACCGTCGATCGCCGCTTTGCGCTCTTCAGGCTTGCGTTTATGCTGCGCCGATCCGTGATAGGCCTGCAGGCCGGCAAATCTTAATCCGTCCATGGAATCAACGGCTTGTGCGAGCTCTAAGGCCGCGCGGCCCGGTTCGACGCCGGCTCGGTTCGCGCCCACATTGATCTCAACCAGCACCGGTAACATGATGCCGAATTTATGCGCCGCTTCGTTCAGCACCGGCACGTTCAGCGGGTTATCGACACACACCGCAACACTGGCCCGGGTCGCCAAATCGGCTAACCGTTCGATCTTCCGCGGATCGACGATCTCGTTCGTCACCAGCACGTTATCGATACCGCCCTCAACCATGGCTTCGGCCTCGCTGACCTTTTGACAGCACACGCCAACGGCACCTTGTGCTATTTGCAACTTCGCCAGTGCCGGACATTTATGCATCTTAGCGTGCGCCCGGTGCACGACACCGGTTCCGTCAAGCGCGTCCGCCAGCGTTTTTAGGTTTCGCTCGACCGTATCTAAGTCGACAATCAAGGCCGGTGTTTCGATTTCCTCGATGCTCATGCCAACCTGGGCAGGGTGACGGTGCGTCATGGCAGCGTTTTCCGTTTATTTCGGTGGTTCATAGGGATCCGGTGCACCCGGCGGGATCGGTGGGTGTTCTTTTAGACTTTCGCGAAAATCGTGAATCATTTTCATAACGATATTGCGAACCCAATTCGCTTTCATCATCACGTTGGTCTGTTCTTTCGGATCCCAAATGAGATTGAATAGATACGGCGCTTCGAGTTTATAGGGACCTTCGTAAACTTCCGGCTCCCAAATAAAGTGCATTTTCCAATGCTTCCATTTCACCGCGCGCATTTCGTTTTTGATATAAAACAAAAATCCTTCGCGGTTCGACTTGTCTTGTTTGCCGAGAAAGAAATCAAGTTGATCGACACCATCGACGGGTCGATCGTTCGGCACCTCACACCCGGCTAGTTTCAGCAAAGAAACATACATGTCGACGATATGCACGATTTCATCGGTCACGATGTTGTCGGCAATATGGCCGGGCCAACACATCATGAAGGGAACACGCAGGCTTCCTTCCATCGCCGTGTGATACGAGCCGCGCCAATAGCCAGCTGTCCCCCGCCAGGGTTCGCGAAATTCGGGACCGTTATCGGAACCAAAAATCAATAACGTATCTTCGGCAATTCCCATGTCATCGATTGCATCGACGATTAAACCGACGTTGTGGTCCATTTCGGCCAAGCTGTCCGCCATTTCGCCGTGGCCGGTTTTGCCGATGTGATCGGGATGCGCGAGGGAAGGAAAATGCAACTGCGTGATCGGCAGATAACAAAAAAACGGCCGGCCGGCTTCATGGTTTTCTTTCATGAACGCAATGCCTTTTTCGGCACATTCCCGGTCAATGGTCCGCCGTGTCTCTTCATTTAAGATTTTGACTTTCTCGGCGGGATTACCGGCTTTGCCTTCCCAAATGTAAGGCGTATCGACATCAGCCTCTTCAAAATAAGGCGATGTTGTAAACATCGCTTCGTTCATCGTGCGGGGAATACCATACCAATCGGCGAAGCCGCGATCGTGCGGTAAGCGCCCCGGAATATCGCCCAAATGCCATTTGCCGTAATGCGCGCACACATAACCGGCTTCGCTCAGCAGTTCCGGCAACAACCGTTCCCACTGTGTTAACCCTTGCGGTAAGCCTGCGGGTACCGACTGAAACGCGCCAGTACGGATCGGATGACGGCCGGTCATCAAAGCCGAGCGCGTCGGCACGCAATCGCTTTCGACATTGAAATTGTTGAATTTAATGCCCTGGGTTGCCAAGTCATCGATTCGCGGCGTCGGTGCACCCCGTAACGCACCGCCGCCATAGCAACCAAGCTCACCCCAGCCGAGGTTATCGGCCAAGATTAAAACAATATTCG
>CALINB010000195.1 GCA_938045325.1 uncultured Rhodospirillales bacterium
TCGAGCGTCGGGCGGCCGAATAAACCGACTTCGGCGATATAAGGCGGGCGGTGACGTGGTAGGCCCCGCTTGCCTTCAATGCTTTCGATCATCGCGGATTCTTCGCCGCAGATATACGCGCCCGCGCCCCGGCGCAGATGGATTTTGGTAATCTTATTAAGTCCCGCTTTTTCGATTTTTTCGATTTCAGTTTTAAGAACGTCAAGAAGGGCGGGGTATTCGTCGCGCAGATAGATGTACACATCCGTCGCTTCAACAGCCCAGGCGCCGATCAGCATGCCTTCGAGTACACGGTGCGGATCGCGGTCGAGATAATACTTATCCTTGAATGTACCCGGCTCGCCTTCATCGGCATTTACAGCCATCATGCGTGGGCCTTCGTAACCGCGTACGATTGACCACTTGCGCCCCGTTGGGAAACCGGCACCGCCGAGACCTTTGAGATTCGAGTCGCTTAAAATGTCGATAATGTCTTCGGGTTTGCGTTTGTTGGATAGGCAGTCTTTTAGTAACGCATAACCACCGTCGGCACAGTAAGCATCGTAATCAATGTAATCCGGCAAATACGCGTGAGTGTCTTTTGCCTCCACCATTGCCTGAATGGAATCAGATGAGGCGTTCAGCGCATGGTTGTGCCCGACTTCGGCAACCGGTGCGCAATCGCAACGCCCCATGCAGGGTGCAGCGACAACGCGCACGTCTTTGCCAAGAATGCCCGGCAGGTCTTTCAGAAGCTTCTGCGCACCCATCATTTCACATGTGAGGCTATCGCACACGCGAACGGTCAACGGCGGCGGCGGAGTTTCGTCCTCGCGCACGATATCGAAATGAGCATAGAACGTCGCCACTTCGTAAATTTCCGTCATAGCGAGCTTCATTTCTTCGGCCAAGGCCGTCATGTGCCGGGCCGAGAGGTGGCCGACGTGATCCTGTAGCTTGTGCAGGTGCTCGATCAGAAGATCGCGGCGGCGCGGTTCATCGCCGAGCAGTGCGCGAACTTCTTCGAGGGCTTCAGGGTCAAGTTGGCGTCCTTTCGGGAAATAAGGCGAACGGCCCTTGCGGCCGTGGATGACGGCTGATGTCGATGATTTCGATTTGGCCATAAAAAATCCCCGGCTGCGGCCTTGAGTTTCTGTTTTGTGCGGTTTTTGAGCCGCAACGCTAAGTCATTATACAGTATACCAAAACTCTGCAAACCGCCGATTGAGGGAAGTCAATTTTCTTACAAGCCTTTGATCGAGATCAGAATTGAGCCTTTCGAGGTAAGGTGGTTTAGCCTAAAACAAATGACATGACCGATGACCTCCAGATCACCCAACTCTTATGCTCACGCCTCTGCCATGACCTGGTCGGGCCCGTCGGTGCCATTAATAACGGCATCGAGCTGATTGAGGACGCGCCGGACATGCTCGAGGACTCGCTGTCGTTGCTGAACAACAGTGCGGCGCAAGCATCCCGCCGGCTGGCATTTTACCGCGCCGCCTTCGGTTTCGGCGGCGGTGATGGCCCCGGCGCGCTCAAAGATGTGCGTGGCCTGTCCCAGGATTTTGTTGCCGATAGCAGCGTTAATCTCCATTGGCCGGATGAGAGTGTCATGACCCCGCTGCCGAAAAACGGCGTAAAGCTTCTCATGAACCTTATTCTTCTTGGGGTGGGCACGCTCATCCGGGGTGGGGAGCTCACGGTGCAGATCAGCGAACAGGAAAACGAAGCCGAAATGACGATTGCTGCTGCCGGTCAGGGGGCAAAGTTGAAAGAAGACCTTCACGCCGCTCTCGGTCTGGGCTTCCCCGTTGCCGATCTGACGGCGCATACGGTTCAGGCGCAGTTCGCAGCCCGTCTCGCTCAATCAGTTGGTGGCAAAATTGCGGTTACGGAAACCGGCACAGAAAACGGCGATGAAGTAACCTTCACCGCCGCATGTAAAAATTCACTATGAAATAGTTTTAAGCCGTCGCTTTTTCTTCCGCTTTCGGCGTGTCTTCGTTGGCGGCTTCGTCGGGGTCGCGCAGCACATAACCGCGACCCCAGATGGTTTCGATGTAATTGTCGCCGCCGGTCGCATTCGAGAGTTTCTTACGCAGCTTGCAGATAAAGACGTCGATGATTTTAAGTTCCGGCTCGTCCATGCCGCCGTAAAGGTGATTAAGGAACATCTCTTTTGTCAGTGTCGTGCCCTTGCGTAGCGAGAGCAGTTCGAGGATGCCATACTCTTTGCCTGTCAAATGAACCGGTTGTCCTTCCGCTTCGACGGTTTGCGCATCCAAGTTCACCGACAGCTTGCCGGTTTTAATAATGGATTGCGAATGGCCTTTGGAGCGACGCACGATCGCTTGAATGCGCGCGAGTAATTCTTCTTTATCGAAGGGTTTGGTGAGATAGTCATCGGCGCCGGTGCCGAGGCCTTTCACTTTCATTTCCGATTCCGTTAAACCGGAGAGAATAAGCACCGGCGTTTCGACGCGCGCATCGCGCAAACGCTTTAACACATCCATGCCGTGCATATCGGGCAGCATGAGATCGAGGATAATAATGTCGTAATCGTAAAGTTTTCCGATTTCCAATCCGTCTTCACCCAGATCAGTGGAATCGACAACCATACTGGCGGATTTCAGCATCACCTCGATGCTTTGGGCCATGGTTGGATCATCTTCAACCAGCAATGCACGCATATCAGGAACCCCCGAAAAAAGGCGTTAACCTTCGTTAACCACGTTTGTTAACCATACGGTCGAATGAGTCGGAGCGCAAGATTCGAAATGGATTCAAGGCATTAGAGGGAGTCGAGAAGACTCAGAGCCCTGATTTTGCTGGCCTTTTAAAGACCTCGCGTGCAGCCACTGACCTGCTAAATTAGGCACCGAATAGGGGAGGACCACATAATGTCTGCGAATCTGCATGAAATGACCTTGGCCGAGGCGGCCGCCCAAATCCGGGAAAAGAAGCTTTCGCCGGTCGAGCTAACCGAAGGCCTGCTGGCGCGCATCAAGGAATTTAACGCCGATCTAAACGCGTTCATCACAATCACCGAAAAGCACGCATTAAAACTGGCTAAAGCAGCGGAGCAGGACATATCGAGTGGCAACCTTAAAGGGCCGCTGCACGGTATCCCGATTGCTCATAAAGATATTTACGACACCGCAGGCATTCTCACTTCGGGGCATTCGAAAGCGTACGAAGACCGTGTACCCGATCAAGACGCAACTACGGTAAAGTTACTAAATGACGCGGGCACCGTCATGATGGGCAAGCTTGCGACCCAAGAGTGCGCAAACGGCGGACCGTCGGTCGACTTGCCGTGGCCGCCGGCGCGTAACCCGTGGCATCCGGATCACAACACCGGCGGTTCGAGTTCCGGCTCTGGTGCTGCCGTCGCGACCGGCATGGTCATGGGTGCGACCGGCACCGACACCGGGGGCTCGATCCGTAATCCGTCAGCGATGTGCGGCGTCGCCGGCATCAAGCCGACCTATGGGCGGGTGAGCCGTATGGGTGTTATGCCGAATACGTTTTGCTTCGATAACTGCGGGCCGCTCGCCTGGACCGTCGAAGATTGCACGATTTTATTGCAGGCATTGGCCGGTCACGATCCGCTTGATCCGGCAAGTTCGCGCGAACCCGTGCCCGATTACGGTGCGTCACTTAATCAAAGCATCAAGGGG
>CALINB010000196.1 GCA_938045325.1 uncultured Rhodospirillales bacterium
TAACAATATGTTGTGGATAACGCGTTTTCGGGCAAATTAATGCTTAAACGATGTGAAGCCACAGGTAACCGGCGAAAAATAATCCCCAAAGGGCGAGGCATTCTCCAAAAAAACGGGCTGGCGACATGGCTGTTTATCTCCTATAATGAGAACATAACGTGAACGAGCTTTTCGACTATAGGGAGATGAGAACAAAACAGCAACATTTATTTTGAAAGGTCGTTCTTATGAGACATTTTGAGAGAGTTATCACAGCCTGTTTGATCATCGCCGCGATGTTGGCGTTCGGCGTTTCGGCGTCCAGCATGCCGGTTTTCGATGCCGGCAAGGCGATCAAAGTTAAGCCCTTCAATACAGCGGCCGCTTTTAAAACCAGCGATGAGCAAGTGCGCAAACGTTGGCGCGGACCGTGCGTGAAGGGTGATCGTTATGACAAAAAACAGCGTTCCTGCCAGGGGGCGGATTCGAAACCCTACGCGCGCGGCGATCGTGCCGCCGGGCGTTGCAAGCCGGGTGACCGGTTCAGCGGTAAATACAAAAACTGCCGCACCAAGGATAAGAAAACCTACAAACCGTCGAAGTCATTCGCGTCTTCGTTTGCCGAATCTAAAAAAAGCGTCAAAGACCGGCGCATGAAACGCGGCGCGGCTCTCGCCAAAAAACACGGCTGCAACGCCGGCGATGGCTGGAACCGTCGGCGTAAGATGTGTGTGCACTATTATAAAGGTAAGAAGTAAAGGTCATCCTTTGACAGGTGCGCCTCATCCTGAGCGGGCTGAAGGCCCAGTTGAAGGAGGGCGCACCGCTCAGGGTGCGGACAATAGAAAAAGGCCGCTCGTTACCAGCGGCCTTTTTCTTTTAAATATTCTGATTTGTGGCTGCAGTGCTGTTAGCTCAGTGGTTTTGATTTGGACCAGCGATAAATTTCTTTGCCCTCTTGGTCGTAGAATTTAGCTGAAAATGTTGTCGGCGTGACGGTTACGATGCCAAAGCCGGGAGTTTTCTCGCGAAAGAGGCTTTTAGCTTCTTTGTCTAGGTCTAGAGGCCCTCGTCCTGTGGTGTTCGCCGCCGCACCTTGCACCAGAATATCAATATAAGGTGATGTGATGTGCTCCTGCAGATGATAGTGGCCGGCGAGCATAATATCGATGCGGCATTTCTTGATCAGCGGCATCAGTTCCCGCTTGGTTTGGTCGACATAAATTGTTGTTGGTTTAGGATTGTGCGTGCTTTCCGTGCTCGCATAGGGCGGATGATGGCCGAAGACGATTTTCCAGCCTTTTGCTGAGCACAAGTAGGCTTCGGCTGACGCAATTTGTTGCGGGTTCACCCGTGTTGTGTCGAGGGCGAAAAACCGGGCCCATGTTGGTAGTTTTGGAACGGCATAATGTCGGCTCGGCATGCGCCATCGTTCACTGTAGTTTGTGTAAGCGACTTGAGCATCGACATTGCCGCGATGATCGTGATTACCGAGGGTCATAAAGAAATCAAAGCGTCCAAAATGAGCGTACGGCTTCTCAAAATAGGCCTGCATGTCAGAATCGTTTACGCTAGAGATGCCTTCTTCATAGATGTTATCGCCCGTACCGATGGCAAAATCACAACCCACGCGGTCGCAGGCTTGCTTCATGGCTTTGCCGATTTTGTATTGTTGTTTAGTGCCGAATCCAAAATCGCCAAAGACCAAAGCAGTGTGTTTGTCGCGTCCACTGTAATCGGTATAAGAAACCGCACGTTTAGTTAGGTTGCTATCGGTGGTGACACAACCGGCTACAAAAAGCGCAAAAATGATTGTGAGAAGTTTTAATTGCATTTGAATTTATTATTCCCACGGCAGCTTAGCGCCGTCGACCCAGGCAGCAACGTCTTTGCGGATTTGCGCCGCCCGTTCGGTGCCTTCGATCGCGAGGCCTTTTGCGGGTAGCTCTCCACTTCCTTGCACGTTGCGCCAGCAGTGATATTTGAGCGCATCAGGAAAGGGCGAAAGATCCATGTTTTCGAAAAAACTGTCGGGGACTTCGCCACGCTTGTGCGGGTCCATCCGGTCTTTTTCGTAGATCGTAAAACGGCCGATGATACGCCATTCACCGTCGCGGCGTAGGTGCATGTCCATCACATTCGACCAGGTCATGAAGTCGAACAGGTAACCGTCGATACGTCGGCGTTGATTGAGTGTCACGTAAAAATCCGCGACCGCCCGGTCACCGTTGAGGGTGACATTTTGGTTGCCGATAATGTGCTTTTGGCTGTCGGAAGGGTCGTGACTTTTCATCATATTACTGGAACCGTTGATGAATTCGTGGGCGTTCCCTTCGAACCAGGAGGAGAGGATTTGCGCATCCGGGTGGAAGCAATTGAGCAGGGCATCCCAGGTGCCCCGGTCCCGGTAAACATAGGACCGTAACGAAACTTCCAGGATTTCCGAGCGGTCCGCCGCCGCTTCCAAGCGATTATCGGCCATGATGGTCTCCTCCCTATATTGTGATTTCCCTATTCACTTTTGTACACATAAGTACACAAAGTTCAATAGACCGCCGAAGGGACTTGGACTAACATTCAGGTAAATCGGCTTGATCAGCCACAAACAAGGAGGAAGTTAACGATGCCGAATGAAACAAAACGCCTGACGGCGGACGAAATCGATCCGCAAATTTTCGATCTCTACGACGATTATTGCCACAGCACGATGGAGCGTCGCGATTTTCTTAACCGCGCGGCGAAGCTTACCGTCGCTGGCGGTTCCGCCGTCGCCATGGCGGAAGCCATGCTGCCCGATTACGCCAATGCGCATACGGTGTGGTTTACCGATAAACGCATTAAGGCACGCTACGTCACGTATGATTCACCGGGTGGGAACTCGGGCAAGATGCGCGGTTATTTGGTGCAGCCGAAGGGCGAGGGTCCGTTTCCAGCTGTCTTGGTCGTCCATGAAAACCGAGGCCTCAATCCGCACATTGAAGACGTTGCGCGTAAAGCCGCCGTCGCGGGTTTTGTTGCGCTCGCGCCCGACGGGCTCTATCCCGTGGGCGGTTATCCCGGCAACGATGTTGACGGCAAAAAACTGCAAAAAAGCATCGACAAGAAAAAACTGCTCAAAGACCTCGAAAACAGCGCGCGCTATTTGAAAAAACACAAACTGTCAAACGGCAAACTCGGTGCCGTCGGCTTTTGCTTCGGCGGTTTCGTGGTCAATCATCTCGCTGCGACACTCGGCAATGACTTGGACGCCGGCGTACCCTTTTACGGCCGCGCGGTAAAAGGTGATGCGGTGAACAAGGTGAAGTCACCGATGCTGTTCATCTATGCCGAGAACGACAAAAAAGTGAACGCGATGATTCCGGATTATCACAAAGCGCTAAAAGCAAACGGGCTGAAGTTCGAAGCAGAAACCTATCCCGGTACGCGCCACGGTTTTCACAACAACTCGACACCGCGCTTTAACGAAGAGCAAGCCAAGAAAGCCTGGAACCGGACGGTTGAATTTTTCAAGAAACACTTGAAATAAATATTAGGCTTTAACCAATAAGGGAGGGGGGTGCTTATGGCCAAAGCGCCGCGCATGACAACGTTACCTGCCGGTTTGATCCACTGTCCGATCACGCCGTACACGCCGGATAATGAAGTCGATTACGACACCTTTGCTAAGGTTGTCGAGTTTCTGCTCAAACAAGATGCGGGTGCGTTGTGCGTGAACCTGCATTTAGCCGAGAGCCTCAACCTCACCCAGGACGAACGCAAGCAATTGGCAAAGGTTTGCGTCGAGGCCGCCGCCGGGCGCGCGCCGGTCATCGTCAATGTCGGCTCGCCCGGAACGGACCTTGCCATCGATCTCGCCCGTGAGGCCGAAAAGGATGGTGCGGACTGTATCATGTCCATCGCGCCTTATTACTGGAAGCCGCCTGATGACGGCATTGAAGAGCACATGGCTGCCATCATCGAGGCGACCGATCTCGCGTTTATCGGGTATAACTCGCCGGGCATCATGGACGGTGTCGGTATTTCACCGACGACGCTCACGCATCTGATGGAAAAATACCCGCAGATGATCGGGATCAAAGACGCGAGCCATAACTGGGAAACGTTTTTGGAATTGGGCCGGGCCGCGCGAAAATTAAAACCCGACTTCGGCATGTTTGTCGGCACTGAATGGATGATCCCGAGCCTTACGCTCGGCGGCAATGCGTGTATGTCCGTATTCGGCGGGATCGCACCCAACTTCGTAAAAAAACTTTATGGCCTCGTGAAGGAACGTAAGCTCGAAGAGGCGTTGCCGTTACAAGAAATTTATTCCGAACTGTATCAAATCTGCAAAGTTGAATACCCGGCACCGACGAAAGCGATGTGGGAAATTATGGGTCGGCCCGTCGGCCCGCCGCGCCGGCCCCAGCGCCCGGTACCGGCAGCCAAGGTCAAGGAAATCGAAAAGACCTTGGACCGCATGGGAATCCTCAACACCGAGCCGCATGGCTGGTAAGCAAAGCTAGATCGCCTAGTAGAATAAAAGAGATTATTTCCATCACTCGTGTTTGTCCTCAGCCTTACTCTTTTAGGGTGTGCGCCTGTTACATCACAGTCCGGAAATGACACTCAGGTTGTTTTGGTATCCGATGTTCAATGGCAACAACTGAACCCCTTGCGGGGCGATAAGAGCCCGAAAGCGGCTAACCTTTGGGGAAAGCGCACAGAAGCCGGGCCTGCCGGTTTTCTCGTTCAGTTTGTGGACGGTTTTTCCTCGCCGTCACATATTCACAATGTCGCTTACCGGGGCGTCGTGATCAGCGGGCTACTTCATAACGACGATCCGAAAGCCAGAGCGATGTGGATGCCGAAAGGCTCATTTTGGACACAGCCCGCCGGTGAAGTGCACATCACCGCCGCTAAAGGAAAAAAGAATATTGCTTACATCGAGGTTGAAGATTCATTCGGCGTCCTTCCCGCAAATAAAGCATTCGATGACGGCGAAAGGCCCGTAAATATTCACCGGACAAACATTGTTTGGATTAATCACAAATCTTTTCTTTGGGGCAAGCCACAAAAAAGAGAATTAAACGGAACTCTTGTCAAACTATCTGCGGGATATACCGGAAAGATTCATAATCAAGGCAGGAAATTCCGTACAGTCGTCGTCC
>CALINB010000197.1 GCA_938045325.1 uncultured Rhodospirillales bacterium
TTGTATCGAAATGAACGGATACAATTTGTCCGGTGGCGGATGACGGCGCCGATGCCGCTGTTCCCGTCGTCCCGCCATAACCCGTGACCCGGCAAAAGAGACGATAGAGCGGCTCGGCATAATAGACAAGCGACCCCATGCCTGAAAGAACAGCCACGAGGGCAACGACGACGACAATGTTTTTCTTACGGTTCTCTTTTGACCGCGATCGGCGATGAAGAGAAGCATTGGCTTGAAGGGGTTCGTTCATTTTTGAAACACCTTCTTTAGTTTATCCCACAAATTTTTCTCGTCTTTTCCATGATGATTTTCATACACGTCGTTGGTCAGCGCGTTGATGAAAAGGACCAAATTAGTTGGGTTGAATCGAAGCCCATGAAAATTCGCGCGCCAACGGCCCTGCCGATCGATCACGTGCGTGACGACACTATGAACTTGATAGTAGCCATCGATCTTCGTAAATGAATGTCTATAACGTGTCGCGAGCATGCGAGTTTCGTCTTCTTCTTGGTCTTGATTGGTTGTCAAGAAGACCCAATTCGCGGAATCGAGCCCGCGTGATTTTCCGTAAGCACGAAGGATATCGGGTGTATCGGTTTTAGGGTCCGTCGTGATGCTGATGAACTGCACGCGGCCCTTCATCGGTGTCTGGTTGATCAGGGATTGAATCTTGGCGATCAATTCGGCGTGCAGCGGACAAACATCCGGACAGTTCGTGTAGATGAAATGGAGCACGACAACCTTGTTCCGGAAATCCTTGAGGCGGAGGGTCTTGCCGTCGGCGTCGCGTAACGTAAATTCGGGGGCGGGTTTGTCCAGGGGCTGGAAATATTTTTCTTTGTCACCCAACATCCTTTCCAGGTCCTTGGGTGAGTGGGCAAACGTTGGTGCCGCCGACGCTAATATTATTACGGCAATAAATGAAATATATTTAAGGTATCGCATGAAACCTCGCATGACAGTTCGGTGCCGTCAGCCCGCTGACTTCGTTTGACTGCGACGGGCCGACAGCATTCGAATTGTTAACCGTTTTTATCCATTTTCGATGGCGCATTTTTATGCCCCGGCTTATGGGACTTTTTCATTCCGTGATTATCCATCATGGATTTCATCATCTTGTTGCAGGTCGCCATCATCTGGTTCATCTGCCCCATCATACCCATCATGTTACCTTGCCCCATCATGCCGCCCTGGCCCATCATGCCGGAGCCCATCTTCGAGCCTTGAGAGCCGGATGATTCATCGGCATAAATCGCCGGAGTGGCGGCAAGGCCGGTTACGAGCGTTAAGGCGACGGCAAGGGTCTTTATGGATTTTTTCATTTCAATTTCTCCTTTTGTCGATGGTTGTGGTTCCTCCGGTTCGGTATTTTTGTTTCTTGATGCAAAGGCTCCCCTGTCTGTGAGTCAACCGATGCGGCCGTATTTAGTGTTTCGGCGTGTATAATTTTAGATTTATTGGAGTCGGCTTGAGTGTTGACTTGATCGCCAGGTGATTCTGACGAACACGAACGCCCAGCCCCCTTGCTCATGCAAAGGCCAAGCGCGCACATCGCCAAGCAAGGAGCAACGCCCAAGATCAACGGGGCGGCGCCAGCCGCGACGAGCCAGCCCCAATTGAACGCAAGACCTGCAAAAAGTGCTATTCCACCCAGCACGAATAGTCCTCGCCGCCCGCTGAGGTAATATCGTGCGGCGTATAAAATATCCCGCGTTAGGGAGGGTTCGGCTTTCTTCAAATTTTCAGGGATGTGCATAATCAACTCCTTTCGGTGATTGCTGGCTGGTTCGGTTCGCCATAATTGTTTTTATTAAATTTATGATCTTGGGGCTGTCCCACTCGGCCGGGCCGACGAGACGGCCGACTTCTCGACCTTTTTTATCAATCAATAACGTTGTCGGGATGCCGGTAACAAAAAGGCGAAGCATCGCCCTGTTGTTCCTATCGATATATTTTTTGAGATGACGGACGCCGACCATTTCATAAAATTTCTCGACGACCATTAGCCCTGCTCGGTCTATGGATAGCGCGACAACCTCGAATTCAGCTCCCCCTAATTGCGCCTGCAAGCGATCGAGGGTCGGCATTTCGCGCCGGCAGGGCGCGCACCATGTTGCCCAGATGTTCAAAAGCACAACCCTGCCGTGAAAATCCGCAAGACTTATCGTTTTGCCGTGACCGTTTTCAAAATTAAATTTAGGCAACCGTCTTGGTTTATCGTACAAAACCAATCCCTTTTGCGGAGTGATGCTTGCGCTTGGAACTTGTGCGCTTGCATCGGGTATCGTGCCCCCTAAGACCAAGGCAAATAAACCAACGAGAAGATAACGCAGAGACAGATTAAGGGTGACGTGACTCATTGTTTCCTCAACTTCTTAATGAGGGGGAAAATCGTTTTTTGAAGAGCTTGGGTCGTTATCGGTCCGATGTGTTTGTAGGCAATCCGGCCTTCCTTGGTGATGACGAAGGTCTCGGGAACGCCGTAGACGCCCCAATCGATGCCGACGCGGCCATCGAGATCGGCGCCGGTACGGGTGTAGGGATCACCCAATTTGTCGAGCCAACGGGCGGCGTCATCCGGCTTGTCTTTGTAGTTGAGGCCG
>CALINB010000198.1 GCA_938045325.1 uncultured Rhodospirillales bacterium
TGCGGTCGGCGACGACTTTTCCGTCATCATCGACAGCGGCGCGCGGCGCGGCTCGGATTTGGTCAAAGCCATCGCGTGTGGCGCCGACATGGTGATGTCGGGCCGCCCGACGTTATTCGGCACGGCCGCCGCCGGCATGCCCGGTGCCTATCGCGCCCTCGAAATTTTCCACACGGAAATGGATCGGGTGATGGCGCAGCTGGGACTCAATTCAATCGATGAGATTGGCCCGGAAATTTTCTGGAACCCGCCCGAATGGGTGCCGAAACCAAAACCGGCATTAAAAGCCGCTGCCGAGTAACAATGCCAAAGAAGAATAACCTCGGCGCTTATAACATCGAAGACTTGCGCCAAATGGCAAAGAAACGGTTGCCGCGCGCGGTCTTCGAATATGTCGATCTGGGCGCCGAGGATTATATCGCACTGGGTAACAACCGCGATGCTTACCGGTCTTTGAAAACCAAAAACCGTGTCCTCATCGATGTTTCCAAACGCTCCACCGCAACTGAAATTTTCGGGCGCAAACTCGCGATGCCGTATGCAATTTCGCCGACCGCGTCTGCCGGCCTGATGGCCGAAGGCGGCGAGGTGGGTTTGGCGCGAGCGGCTGCGCGTATGGGGGTGCCGTGCACGGCGGCGACCAGCGCGCTCACACCCATGGAAGAGATTTACGAAAAAGCGATGGAAATCGAGGGGTGCAATCTCTGGTTTCAGCTTTACATGTGGGTCAATCAGGAGCTGCGGAAAAACTTCCTCGAGCGTATCAAGGCGACCAGGTTCGAAACGCTCTTGGTCACCGTCGATGGCTCGGTAGGCGCGAACCGCGAACATAACGACCGCAACGGGTTTTCCATGCCGGTGCAATATTCCGCGCGCTTGATTGCGCAAGTGTTGGCCAATCCCGGCTGGTGCGCGCGTGTTTTATTGCCGCAATTCATCAAACGCGGTGAATTTCAAAAAGTGCATTATCCGCCGGAAATCGGCAGCAAGCTGACCGACCGGGAATCCGAGCATATGCTGGCCAAACCCAGCAACCAAACGTGGGACGATATCAAACGCGTGCGCGATATGTGGCCGGGCAATCTTTTGGTGAAGGGTTTGTACAACGTGAAAGATGTGGTGCTTGCCAAGGAAAACGGTTTGCAGGGTGCCGTGCTGTCCAATCACGGCGGGCGTTATGTGGATAACGCGCCATCGCCCATTCAAGTCCTGCCCGAGATCCGCGCCGCGGTCGGTCCGGATTTCAAGCTCATCGTCGACAGCGGCCCGCGCCGGGGCTCGGATATCGTGAAGGCCATTGCCTTGGGTGCGGACATGGTGATGTCAGGCCGCCCGACGCTTTACGGTACGGCCGCCGCCGGCGAAGCGGGCGCCTTCCGCGCGCTCGAAATTTTCCAGACCGAGATGGACCGGGTCATGGCGCAACTCGGGCTGAATTCGGTCGATGAAATCGGCCCGCACATTTTCTGGAACCCGCCCGCGTGGGTGCCGAAACCCGATAGCGGTTTGAACCGGGCGGCGGAGTAGTTTTGAATTTGCCTCCACCGTTTTCCCGTTCCATAATCGAGCAGACCCGCCTCAACGACAAATTTCGATCAGTGAGAGGATAACAATATGGACGAACAAGCCGCCGCACAAGCCGACGTGCTCAGCCCGGAAACGGTGCATCGCAAATTCAAGGAGCACGGCATCACCCATGTGATTTGGTTGCCCGACAGCGAAACCAATTGGCTGCACACGTTGCTGGAGTCCGATCCGGATCTCACCATGATCGGCGTCGGGCGCGAAGGCAACGCCGCCGCCATTGCCTGCGGTTTGTACGCGGGCGGGGCGAAGCCGGTGATCTTGATTCAAAACACGGGGCTGATGGAATCGGGCGATTCAATCCGCGGCTGGCTCAAAAGCCTCAAAATTCCGGTTCCCTTGATCGTCGGTTATCGCGGTTATACCCGTCACGGGGTGACCAAGGATACCGCGGCGACGTTTACCGAGCCGTTCCTGAACGCGTTTCGCATCGATTACTACTTGGTCGAAAGCGATCGCGACGCGGACCGCATCTCGGCCGTTTTCGAGATGGCGGAAAAACAAATGGGACCGGCGGTCGCGTTGATTGCCGATGAATTTCACGGCTTTAACCGGTAAGGAGAACGGACATGATCAACACGGCTGAAATGTTTCGGAAGTTTCTCCCCTACCGGGGCGATGCTATTGTTATTCCCGGACGGGGCGGACGCCATTGGGTCGAAATGACTGACAACGAAAACCTCGACGCGACGCTCGGCGATCCGGCCATGGGTGGGCATTCGGGCTTCGGCCTCGGCATCGCGCTCGCGCAACCCAAGAAAAAAGTTTTCCTGTTCGATTCCGACGGCGACATTCATATGAGCATGGGCATGCTGGCAACCATCGCCGAGCAAGTACCAAAAAATTTGTATCATTTCATGCTCGATAACGAGATCTACGCGACCACGGGCGGGCAGCCGGTGCCGAATGCGAAGATCGTCGATTATGCCGCCGTCGCCAAGGCCGCAGGCTATCCGCGCGCGTTTTCCTTTACCGAGCTCGATGATCTGGAAAAGGCGTTGCCGGACATCATCGAGGGCGGCGGGCCCGTGTTCGTGCACATGAAAGTGATCCCCGAAGTGCAGAACGAGGCCATCGGTACCCGTAAGCCGTGGAACCCGCGCGCGCGGACCAAGGTCATCACCGATGTGCGCGGCGAACTGACCAAATAGCTGAAATTTGCGCAGAATCAACCGTTTTTGCTAAGCTCTTGGCTTGCAATTGATCTTCATCAATACGGCGGTCAATGTAACAAAACTATAATGTTTCCTTATAACTCAGGAACATGGGGATACGTGATGAAGCAGTCCGACCAAAATCAGCCGCAAGTTCAAGCCGCACCGGATACGGAGGCAGAAGCGACCGTGCCATCGAAACCGGCCAACGGTAAAAATAAGAACAAGAAAATGAAAAAGAAAAACGGCGGCAATGGCTCTTCTAAAACTTTAACGGACAAGCCGGCTGGCGAACCCAGCCAAGGCAGCGTACTTCATGCCTTGGCGGAAATGCGCCACGATCCGGAGATGGTTCGTCACGCATTCGAGACCGGGGCCTATCCATACAAGACAAAAATGAAACGCAATGTCTACGAGACGCATAAGAAAGAGCTTCAAGTAGAATTGCTGAAGGCGCAGAAGTGGGTGGAAAGCACGGGCGAACGGATCGTTATTCTGTTTGAAGGCCGCGATGCCGCCGGTAAGGGTGGCACCATCAAGCGGTTCATGGAGCATCTCAATCCGCGTGGCGCGCGTGTCGTCGCCCTGACCAAGCCGACCGAAAAAGAAAAAACGCAATGGTACTTCCAGCGATACGTCGAAAACCTGCCGTCGGCCGGCGAGATCGTTCTGTTCGACCGTTCCTGGTACAACCGTGCCGGTGTCGAGCGGGTCATGGGTTTTTGTTCGGCAAACGAGTATTTGGAATTCATGCGCCAATGTCCCGAGTTGGAGCGCATGCTGGTGCGTAGCGGCATTCGCATGTTTAAGTATTACTTCTCGGTGACCCAGGAAGAACAGCGCCGCCGTTTTAAGGCCCGTGAAATTCAGCCCCTGAAACAATGGAAGCTGTCGCCGATCGACTTGGCGTCGCTCGGTAAATGGGACGAATACACCGAGGCCAAGGAATCAATGTTCTTTTATACGGATACCGCCGACTCGCCGTGGACCATCGTGAAGTCCGATGACAAAAAGCGCGCGCGCCTGAATTGCCTGCAGCATTTTCTGTCGGTATTGCCGTATCCCGGTAAAGACCATCACATCGTGCGCGGCCCCGATCCGCTCATTGTCGGTTCGTCCGATTACGTTATCGGACGCACGGAGCACCTGCTCGACATCAGCGTGCATCCCGAACGGCGCCGCAAGGACGGATCGGGCAAATAGCAACGCTTCCCTACGGTTGACTTTCCCATAGCTGTAATCTTCATACTCGGATGCCGAATATGAGGAGAAATAAAATGCCGACCTCAATACGATTCTGGAAATGTCGGACGGCGCTGCTGATTGCCGGTCTGTTTTTGTTTTTTGCGGCACCGGTCACGTCCCATATTGCCCGCGCCGAAAGTCCGCCGAACATGACGGTTTGGAAAAGCCCCTATTGCGGGTGCTGCGCCCATTGGGTGACCCACATGCGCAACAACGGGTTTCATGTGACCGTGAAAGATGTCGAGGATCTTGGCCGCGTCAAACGGCGTGAAGGCATTTCCGAACATTTGCAATCGTGTCACACGGCGAAAATCGGCGAGTACGTGATCGAAGGCCACGTGCCGGCGAAGGATGTCAAGCGGCTACTGAAAGACCGCCCGAAGGCGCACGGCCTCGCGGTGCCGGGTATGCCGTCGGGTTCGCCGGGTATGGAAAACGGGCAAATCGACCGCTACGACGTGTTGCTGCTCAAACGCGACGGCGCGCCGTCGGTCTTCAGCTCCCACCCGTAAATTTTAAAAAATTACCGCGAACCCGGGAAGCGCTCGACGTTATCCGCGCTCGGCAGGTCTTCCGCCGGGGTGTCGTCACCGAGTTGCACGGTTTCTATTTTTTCGCCACGCTTGATGACTTTATCCGTCGAGATGCGGATGTCGCGAATATCTTTCGCTGTGAGGTCGAAATGCCCTTGTAGTTTTTCGACCCGCTGATCAAGCCGGCCGACGTCTTCCAACAGTTTTTGCACTTCGGTCTGAATGACACCGGCCTGTTCGCGCATGCGGGCATCTTTCAAGACCGCGCGGACGGTGTTGAGCGTCGCCATCAGGGTGGTCGGCGAGACGATCCACACGCGGCGCCGGAACGATTCCTCGACCACGTTGCGGAAATTCGCGTGCAGTTCGGCATACACCGCTTCGCTGGGTAAAAACATCAACGCGGACTCGGCGGTCTCGCCGGGCACGATGTATTTCGCTTCAATATCTTTCACGTGTTTGAGGACATCGGTGCTGAATTGTCTTGATGCATTTACTTTCGCCGTTTTGTCTTCCGCCGTCACGAGCGTATTGTAGCTGTCCAAGGGAAACTTCGCGTCGATGCTAATGGGGCCGGGCGGGTTTGG
>CALINB010000199.1 GCA_938045325.1 uncultured Rhodospirillales bacterium
AGCGCGCGGCCCCAAATGTTGGTTCGGGCAGCTAAACGGATTTCATCGCCTTGAGATATCGGTGTGCGGCCAAAACCGATTGCAATCGATGTGCCCTCAACCCAAAAGGCCAACTCGCCAGCTTCGACCACATCGCGCGCATCATGTTCGAGGGGGGCCGAAACGGGCACCGAAAAATATACTTCTTCGCCCCAGGTATTGGCGCTGGCATCAAACGGTAATGCTTGATAGATGGCGTTTGCTGTCGGGGTGTCGAACAATTCAGCACGAATAACAACGTCACCGATGGTCATTTTGATCGTGTTCACGGAAAATCCCCTTTTAATAACTTTTATATAAGTGATCCCGGTTCGGGCGGTGGCGGTGTTTCGTCTTCATTTTGTGGTGCGGGAATGGCGCCTGCTTGATGGTGGACCATTTTCCAGAGGTTACCCTCACGGATAAAGATGTTTGTTGCGATTAGGTAGCCTTTATCTTTGAGGACTTCGGTACAGACCACATAGGCGGTGTCACCGAGAATTGAAGCGCTGGCATCCTGGCAGCGAATATCCGGTGAATTTTTACTGGTGAGAATATCCTGCCAGCTGTCCATGACGGCTTCACGGCCCACAAGCAACTCCCATCCCGGGTGAAGACAGGTCACCGGGGTATGCTGTGCCCACACTTGGTCCATGGTATCGATGTCTTTGGTGGCGAAAGCCACGTAAAAAGCATCGTTGGCAAATAGAACGGCCGCTTGATCGGACATGCGCTTCACCGAATCGGTTTATCTTATTTTAATGTCGGCTCAGTGTAGCGCGCCCGAACACTCCGCGAGAAGGGGGTTTGCGGGATTACTATTGTTTCTGCGGGCTTTCCAGTAGGCTGGCGCCATGAATGGGGGTTGGATTTATCATATGTGCACGCGTGCCGAATGGCAGGCCGCTCAGGAACTAGGCGTCTACAAAGGATCGTCGCAAGACCGAGCCGATGGGTTTATCCATTTCTCGGGCGCCGGGCAGGTCCGTGAAAGTGCGGCAAAGCACCGTAGCGGCCAACCGGACTTGGTCCTCTTGAGCGTCGACAGTGAATTATTAAGCGTCGATCTTAAGTGGGAGCCATCCCGGGGCGGTGCATTGTTTCCGCATCTTTACGGGTCATTGCCCCTCGAAGCCGTGCTGCGGGTTGACGATTTGCCCTTGGGAGACGATGGCCTGCATGTATTCCCCGCGGATATTCCGATCAAGGAACGGGAACGGGAACGGAAACGGAAAGGTGAAGCTTAATGGGGTGGTATGATTGCGCCGGTCCGTTTCTTCGGCTACTCGATCCGGAGACAGCCCATCGTTTAGGGATACATGCGCTTAAAGCCGGTTTGGTACCGCAGCCGGAGCGGTTTGAAGACGCGTGTTTGCGCACCTCGCTTTGGGGGCTTGAATTTCCGAATCCGATCGGGTTATCCGCCGGTTTTGATAAAAATGCCGAAGTGTATTCGCAGATGTTGGCGCAAGGGTTTGGCTTTGTCGAAATCGGCAGCGTGACACCGCGTCCTCAATCCGGCAATGCCAAGCCGCGCATATTCCGGTTGCCTGAAGACGACGCCGTCATCAACAGACTCGGCTTTAATAATGATGGTATGGAAAAAGTCGCCGAGCGGTTAAGCCATGGCCGTCTCGGTATTGTCGGTGCAAACCTCGGCAAAAATAAAGAAAGCACGGATGCCGCCGCCGATTACGTCGCGGTTGCCGAAGTTTTGGCACCGTTGGCGGATTATGTCGTCGTCAATGTATCTTCGCCGAATACGCCGGGCTTGCGTGCGCTGCAAGGTAAGGGGCCGTTAAAGGAATTACTTGAAGCCGTGCAAGATACTTTGCGGCGTGTGTCGTCGGCTTCACAACCATTATTGCTGAAGATTGCGCCGGATTTGACGGAAGACGATAAAGCCGACATTGCCGAGGTCGTTCTTGAACTGGGTATCGATGGTTTAATCGCCACAAACACGACGATTGGGCGTCCCGATACTTTAAAAAGCCCGAAGAGAACGGAAACCGGTGGTTTAAGCGGGCGGCCGTTGTTCTCTCCGTCAACGGAAGTGCTGCGTGATATGTACCGCCTCACGCAGGGTCAAGTACCAATCATCGGCGTCGGCGGTGTTTCGAGCGGTTGGGATGCGTATGCGAAAATCCGAGCAGGTGCTTCATTGGTGCAGCTTTATTCGTCGATGGTTTATCACGGCCCCGGTCTTGTGAATAAAATCAATCAAGATCTCGTTAAACTTTTATTCGAGCACGGATTTGCGAGTGTCAAGGAAGCCGTCGGTGCAGATCACAAATAGGATGCACGTTTAAATTTTATCTTTGTTTTGTAACGTGATTCCGAAATGCGGTGCGATCCAATAAAACAAGACCGGAACAATCGCGAGCAGGAAGATCACCCGTATCGAATGATGGGTCGTCACAAATGCGATATCGATGTTCAGCGATAAGCTGATCAGCGTCATCTCTGGCAGGCCGCCTGGTGAAAATGTAAGAAACAGTGTTCGAAACGGCAAACCGGTGATTTCGCTCAACCCATACGCGAAAACCGCCGCCATAATAATAAACACGAACGTCATCATGATGCTGGCGGTAATCGTTTTTGAGACGTCTTTAAGGGTGATGCCAATAAATTGACAGCCCAACGCCGTGCCGAAGACGAGTTGAGCGGCAATGATCAGGCTGCCGGGCAGGTGGGCATCCGTAATGCCGGTAATATGAACGAAGGCGCTTAAAACAAGGGGGCCGAAAATCTGATAGGCGGGTAATTTAATTTTCTTGCCACCGAAATAACCAAGCACGGCGCACCCCAGTAATATTACAAAGTCGAGCAAGGCAATATCATTGCCGATATTGGCGCCG
>CALINB010000200.1 GCA_938045325.1 uncultured Rhodospirillales bacterium
CAACCCACTGTCGGAAATCACTCACAAGCGCCGTCTTTCGGCCTTGGGACCGGGTGGTTTAACGCGTGAGCGGGCCGGCTTTGAAGTCCGTGACGTTCATCCGACACACTATGGCCGGATTTGTCCGATTGAAACACCGGAAGGGCCAAATATCGGCCTGATCAACTCGCTGGCGACGTATGCTCGGGTCAATAAATACGGCTTCATTGAAACGCCGTACCGGAAAGTTGAGAACGGTACGGTGCAAGACGAAGTGATCTATCTTTCGGCGATGGAAGAGGGCCGGTATATCATTGCTCAAGCCGATGCCGAGTTGGATGAGAAGGGGCGGTTTACGTCTGATCTCGTCAGCTGCCGGACGAAGAGTGACTTTATGATGGCGCGGCCTGAAGATATCAACTACGTCGATGTCTCACCCAAACAATTGGTGTCCGTTGCCGCGGCGTTGATTCCGTTTTTGGAAAACGATGATGCAAACCGTGCCTTGATGGGCTCGAACATGCAACGCCAAGCCGTGCCGTTGCTTCGCGCCGAAGCGCCGTTTGTCGGCACCGGCATGGAAGAAACGGTCGCTCGTGACTCCGGCTCGACGATTGTGGCCCGGCGCACGGGTATTATCGATCAAGTCGATGCAACCCGGATCGTTGTTCGTGCGACAGAAGATGCTTCATCGGAAGCGCAAGGCGTGGATATCTACAATTTGATGAAATTCCAACGCTCCAATCAAAACACCTGCATTCACCAACGTCCGTTGGTGTCCGTGGGCGATAAGGTTGATGCCGGCGACACGATTGCCGATGGTCCGTCGACGGACCTCGGTGAATTAGCGCTCGGGCGAAATGTGCTTGTCGCGTTTATGCCGTGGAATGGGTACAACTTCGAAGATTCAATTTTGATTTCCGAGCGGATTGTCCGCGAAGATGTCTTTACTTCGATCCACATCGAAGAATTCGAAGTCATGGCGCGCGATACGAAATTGGGTCCGGAAGAAATCACCCGGGATATCCCGAATGTCGGTGAAGAAGCTCTTAAAAACCTTGATGAGGCCGGTATCGTTTATATCGGCGCGGAAGTCGAAGCCGGCGATATTCTTGTCGGTAAAGTGACTCCGAAGGGTGAATCGCCGATGACACCGGAAGAAAAACTTCTGCGGGCGATCTTCGGCGAAAAAGCGTCTGATGTGCGTGATACATCGCTACGAGTTCCGCCCGGCGAATCCGGCACGATTGTCGAGGTGCGGGTCTTCTCGCGCCGGGGTGTCGATAAGGATGAGCGTGCGCTGGCAATCGAGCGTTCGGAAATTGAACGTCTGGCGAAGGACCGCGATGACGAGCGGGCTATTCTTGAACGCAACTTCATGCAGCGCTTGAAGGATCTGTTAATGGGCAGAAATGCCGTTAGCGGTCCGAAAGACTTGGCGGCGAATACGACAATCACGGATGAAGTCTTGGCAGAGTTTACGCCGGGACAATGTTCGCAGATTGTCGTTGCTGACGATAAAGTCATGCAGGACGTCGAAGCGCTGAAAAAGCAGTTCGAAGAAAATATCGCCCGTCTGCAGGAACGTTTTGATAATAAAGTCGATAAGGTTCAACGTGGTGACGACCTATCACCGGGCGTGATGAAGATGGTTAAAGTCTTTGTCGCTGTGAAACGGAAATTACAACCTGGTGATAAAATGGCCGGTCGTCACGGCAACAAAGGTGTAATTTCGAAAATCTTGCCGATTGAGGATATGCCGTACCTTGAAGACGGCACGCACGTCGATATCGTGCTTAATCCGCTGGGCGTTCCATCACGGATGAATGTGGGACAAATTTTGGAGACTCATTTAGGTTGGGCTTGCCGAAATTTGGGCCATCAAATTGGTGAGATGGTTGATGCCGCTAAAGCGAACGGCAATATGAGTGAGCTGAAATCGCAATTGTTGGATGTTTACGGGGAGAAAAACTACAACACGAAAATTGCGACGATGAATGACGATGAAATTCTGGAAATGAGCGGCAATCTCTCAAACGGTGTGCCGATTGCGACGCCGGTCTTCGATGGCGCTCATGAGCCGGATATTGTCGATATGCTTTCGAAAGCCAATCTCGATTCATCGGGACAGATGACGCTAATTGATGGCCGTACGGGCGAAACATTCGAACGTAAAGTTACGGTCGGATATATTTATATGCTGAAGCTTCACCACTTGGTGGACGATAAAATCCATGCCCGTTCCATCGGCCCCTACAGCCTTGTGACTCAGCAACCGCTGGGCGGTAAGGCTCAGTTTGGCGGCCAGCGATTTGGTGAAATGGAGGTTTGGGCGCTTGAAGCCTACGGCTCTGCTTATACCCTTCAGGAAATGCTCACCGTTAAATCGGATGACGTTTCCGGGCGGACCAAGGTTTATGAAGCAATTGTCCGCGGTGACGATACCTTCGAAGCCGGTGTGCCGGAATCCTTTAATGTGTTGGTCAAGGAATTGCAGTCCCTGGGCCTGAATGTCGAATTACACTAGAGAATGCGCTTATAGCCGCAGTCGAGGAGAGTTCTCATGAACGAATTGATGCGAGTATTTGGACAGCCGAACGGGACGCAGCGTTTTGACGAGATTCATATCTCAATCGCGAGCCCCGAACGTATCCGGTCATGGTCCTGGGGTGAAATTAAAAAACCCGAAACGATCAACTACCGGACCTTCAAACCGGAACGTGACGGCTTGTTCTGTGCCCGGATATTCGGACCGATCAAGGATTACGAATGCTTATGCGGTAAATATAAACGCATGAAATACAAAGGCATCGTTTGCGAAAAATGCGGTGTCGAAGTTACGTTGCAGAAAGTACGGCGTGAGCGTATGGGCCATATTGAACTGGCCTCACCGGTTGCGCACATTTGGTTCCTGAAATCTTTGCCGTCTCGGGTCGGTTTGCTGTTGGATATGACCCTGAAGGGGCTTGAGCGGGTTCTTTATTTTGAAAATTATGTAGTCATGGAGCCGGGCTTAACGCCGCTTGGTTTGCATGAACTTCTGTCCGAGGATCAGTATCAAAACGCGCTGGATGAATATGGTGAAGATTCATTCACCGTAGGCATTGGCGCGGAAGCCATCCGTGTCATGTTGGCGGCGATCGACCTGGAAGAGGAGCGCGAGCACTTAAAAGTCGAACTGAAGGAAACGAAATCCGAGGCGAAGCGCAAAAAATTCGTGAAACGCCTTAAGCTGGTCGAGCACTTTATCGATTCCGGCGCTCGTCCGGAATGGATGATCCTTGAAGTCGTGCCGGTCATTCCGCCTGAACTACGCCCGTTGGTGCCGTTGGATGGCGGCCGTTTTGCAACATCGGATTTGAACGATCTGTACCGCCGCGTGATCAATCGGAATAACCGGTTGAAACGGTTGATGGAGTTGCACGCACCGGAAATTATCGTGAGAAATGAAAAACGAATGCTACAGGAATCAGTCGATGCCCTGTTCGATAACGGCCGGCGTGGCCGGGCGATCACGGGTGCGAACAAGCGGCCGTTAAAATCACTCTCGGATATGCTGAAAGGCAAGCAGGGTCGTTTCCGTCAAAACTTGCTTGGTAAACGCGTCGATTATTCTGGCCGTTCGGTGATCGTGGTCGGTCCTGAATTACTACTGCATCAATGCGGCTTGCCGAAGAAAATGGCGCTCGAGCTGTTTAAGCCGTTTATTTATTCCAAGCTTGAGCTTTATGGCATGGCGACGACAATTAAAGCAGCTAAGCGCATGCTCGAAAAGGAACGGCCCGAAGTTTGGGACATTCTTGAAGAAGTCATCCGCGAACACCCGGTTCTTCTTAACCGGGCGCCGACGCTGCACCGGCTTGGTATTCAAGCCTTTGAGCCGGTTCTTATTGAAGGCAAAGCCATTCAACTGCATCCGTTAGTTTGCTCGGCGTTTAATGCCGACTTCGATGGCGACCAAATGGCCGTTCACGTACCGTTGTCCTTGGAAGCACGCCTCGAAGCGCGTGTTTTGATGATGTCGACCAACAACATCCTCAGTCCGTCCAGCGGTAAACCGATCATTGTGCCGTCGCAAGACATGGTCTTGGGACTGTACTATCTGACCCTTGAGCGCGAAGGCGAACCGGGTGAGGGCATGATCTTCAGTGATGTGAGTGAAATCCAGCAAGCGTTGGGTGCCGGCGTTTTGAGCGTGCATGCAAAAATTCAGGCGCGCTATAAAACTGTTGATGAAAACAACAATCCCATTACGACCCGTGTCGAAACCACGGCAGGTCGGATGTTGTTATCGGAAATCTTACCGCGCAACCCGAAAGTTCCGTTTAGTCTCATCAATAAATTGCTGACAAAGAAAGAAATCTCGACTGTTCTCGAAGAGGTTTATCGTCACTGTGGTCAAAAAGAGACGGTTATCTTTGCCGACCATATCATGACAATGGGCTTTGGTTATGCTTGTAAAGCCGGCATTTCCTTCGGCAAGGACGATCTCGTCGTGCCGTTGTCGAAAGAACAATTGGTCGGAGAAACCGAAACCCGGACGAAGGACTTCGAGCAGCAATATCTTGATGGCTTGATCACCCAAGGTGAAAAATACAACAAGGTGATTGATGCTTGGTCAAATTGCACCGATCAAGTTGCCGATGAAATGATGAAAGAAATTTCGGCTATGAAACCGGGCAAACCCGTGAATTCCGTCTTTATGATGGCCCATTCCGGTGCTCGGGGTTCGGCGGCGCAAATGAAACAGCTTGCCGGTATGCGGGGCCTGATGGCGAAGCCGTCCGGTGAAATTATCGAAACGCCGATCATCTCGAACTTCAAAGAAGGCTTAACCGTGTTGGAATACTTCAACTCAACACACGGTGCCCGTAAAGGCTTGGCCGATACGGCTTTGAAGACGGCGAACTCCGGTTATCTGACACGCCGCCTGGTCGATGTGGCGCAGGATTGCATCATCATCGAAGAAGATTGCGGCACTAAAAATGGTTTAACTGTCCGTGCTGAAATCCAAGGCGGCGAGGTGATTACACCGCTGAGCGAACGGATCTTGGGCCGCAGTGCCGCGACGAATATTGTTGATCCGGAAACCAACAAAACGTTGGTGAAAACAGCGCAGCTGATCGAAGAAGAAGACGTCGTGGCCATCGAAAAGGCCGGTATCGAAGAAGTCCGTATTCGTTCGGTGTTGACGTGTGATACGCCGCGCGGAACGTGCTCGACGTGTTATGGGCGCGACTTGGCCCGCGGCACCCCGGTTAATCAGGGCGAAGCGGTCGGTGTGATCGCGGCTCAATCGATTGGTGAGCCCGGTACACAGCTGACGATGCGGACCTTCCATATTGGTGGTGCGGCTCAGCGGGGTGCGGAGCAATCCAGCATTGAGGCGCCGATCAGTTCAACGGTTCAACTGAAAAATGCCAACACCGTTAAAAACAGTGATGGTGTTGAAATTATCATGAGCCGGAATGCTGAATTAACACTTCTTGACGATAAAAAACGGGAAAAGGCCCGTTTTCGTATCCCGTATGGTTCCAAGCTGCTGACAAAAGACAAGCAATCTGTCGATGCCGGCGCCAAGCTTGCGGAGTGGGATCCTTATACGCTGCCGATTGTGAACGAAAAACCCGGTTTCGCAAACTACATGGATTTAATCGAGGGCGTATCATTCACCGAGAAGCTTGATGAAGCGACGGGTATTTCCAGCAAAGTTGTAATCGATTGGAAGCAGCAACCGAAGAGTGCCGATCTTAAACCGCGCATTACGTTGCGTGATAAGAAAGGTGAAGTGATCACGCTCGCCAATGGTCTTGAGGCCCGTTATTTCATGCCGCAAGACGCAATTCTTTCCGTCGAACCGGGGCAGGAAATTCATGCAGGCGATGTGTTGGCCCGTATTCCTCGGGAGTCGGCTAAGACACGTGATATTACAGGCGGTTTGCCGCGGGTTGCAGAACTCTTTGAAGCCCGCAA
>CALINB010000201.1 GCA_938045325.1 uncultured Rhodospirillales bacterium
TCGGTTTTATCGTTCTTGTCGGTCTTGCCAGTAAAAATGCAATTTTGATTGTCGAATTCGCGCGCCAACTCGAAGGGCAGGGGCGGGACCGTTTTGAAGCCGCTCTCGAGGCATGTCGGTTACGATTGCGACCGATTTTAATGACCGCATTCTCGTTTATTCTCGGCGTGACCCCCTTACTCCTCGCCACCGGTGCCGGTGCGGAAATGCGCCAAGCCATCGGCACGGCGGTGTTTTACGGGATGATCGGGGTAACCGCGTTTGGACTTCTTTTTACACCGGTCTTTTATGTGTTGATCCGTGGCATGGTTGCCCGAAAAGTCGCTGATAAAAACACCTAATCAGCCGGACGTGAATCGTATTCGATAGTCATTGTTAACCCGCGCGGAGCAGCGGCACGGCGGAGTCGCGCTCGAAGAGATACAACAAAATCCGGAGCGCTTCGCCACGTTCGCTTTTGAGTTCCGGGTCACGCGTCACAATCAATTCTGCGTCATCCCGGGCGATAGCTAGCAAATCAGCGTGTTCGACAAGATCAGCGAGTCGGAAATCCGGCGCGCCGCTTTGACGCGTTCCTAAGAGTTCGCCTGCGCCGCGCAGCCGCAAGTCTTCTTCGGCGATACGAAAGCCGTCGTCGGTCTCGCGCATGATCTTGAGCCTCGCTTTTGCCGTTTCCGACAGATTTTGTGCGTAAAGCAACAGGCAGGTCGAGGCGGTATCATCACGTCCGATCCGGCCTCGCAACTGATGAAGCTGCGAGAGGCCGAACCGTTCAGCGTGTTCGATCACCATCACCGTGGCGGCGGGTACGTCGACGCCGACTTCGATCACCGTGGTCGCGACCAGAATATCGACGCTGCCATTAGCGAAATCATTCATAACTTTGTCTTTATCGGCTGCTTTCATGCGCCCGTGCACGAGGCCGACTTTATCGCCGTACAATTGGTGCAAATGATCGTAGCGTTCTTCAGCGGCCGCGGCGTCGAGGGTTTCTGATTCCTCGATCAACGGGCAGACCCAATAAACCTTGGCACCTTTGTTCATGGCGCGCGAGATGGCGCCGGTCACATCATCGAGGCGATCGAGCGGCATCACGCGGGTATCGATGGGCTTTCGCCCGGCCGGTTTTTCGGTGAGGCGCGAGACGTCCATATCGCCGTACGCCATTAGTAATAGCGTTCGCGGGATCGGGGTTGCCGTCATGACAAGTACATCCGGGCGCTGACCCTTGGCGGCGAGGGTCAGGCGCTGGTGCACGCCGAAGCGATGCTGCTCGTCGATCACGGCAAAGGCGAGGTCCTTGAATTCGACACCGCTTTGAAACAGCGCGTGGGTGCCGATGACCATGGAAATATTGCCCGACTTTAAGCCCGCCAAAATACTCTCACGGGCTTTGCCTTTTTCCCGGCCCGTGAGCAGGGCGACGGTGACGTGCGCTTGTTCGGCTAATGGCTGAATGGTGGCAAAATGCTGGCGGGCGAGAATTTCCGTCGGTGCCATGAGGGCCGCCTGACCACCGGCCTCGACGGCGTTCAGCATCGAGAGCAACGCGACGATCGTTTTGCCGCTGCCGACATCGCCTTGCAAAAGGCGCAGCAATCGCTGATTGCTCGCCATGTTCTCGGCGATTTCTCGCACCGCGGATTCCTGGCTGCCGGTCAGGCTGAACGGCAAGGCGTTGCGCACGATTGCTTGCAACCGGCCGTTACCATGCACGGTTCGGCCCTTTTGCCGCCGCATGCTGTGGCGCACGAGGGCCAGGGTCAGCTGGCTCGCCAGCAATTCATCATAGGCCAGTCGTGCCCGGGCCGGGGTGAGGGGCGATAAATCTTTTTCATCCGTCGGTGCGTGGGCATCTTTTAGGGCTTCGTGCCAGGGCTGCCATTGGCGTTGCTTGAGAAACGCCGGATCGAGCCAATCAGGTAATTCCGGGATTAGTTTTAAGGCGCCGCGCATGGCTTTGCCGAGAACCTTCAAGGATAGCCCCGCCGTGAGGCGGTAGACCGGTTCGACGGACATGATTTGATCAATTTCATCCCGTGTACCGATGTGATCCGGATGGCTCATCTGCAATTCATCGCTGAAACGTTCGATGGTACCGCTGATGACTCGTGTTTCACCTTCAGGGAGGACTTTGAGAAGATAATCGGCACGGGCATGGAAGAACACCAATGCCATGGACCCGGTATCGTCGCTGACAGTGATTTTATAGGGCAGGCGCTTGTTGGGCGGCTTGCGGTGTTTGCCGACCGTTACGGTTATCGTCGCGATCCGGCCGGGTTCGGCGTCTGCGATCGAGGGGGCATAACGTCGGTCGATAAGGCCGCTCGGCAAATGCCAGCAAAGGTCGACGATTTTTGCGCCCTGTTCGGCGCCCGTCGCGGTTTCGATCAGCTTGCCGATGCGTGGGCCCACGCCGGCTAGGTCTGTGACCGGCTTATAAAGGGAGAAAAGGATTTCTGGGCGCATGGGACCGAATGAAGTTGAAGCTGACAGAGGATGGATATGCCTCTATATCCTAATGCTGATTGGGCGCTAAAACACCTATCGAGAACGGATTTCGAGACCAATTATGCCGGTACAAGGACCTTTGCCATTGGATGCACGCCGCCGCCGGGCCTTATTCCGCAGCCAACACCGGGGTATGAAAGAAACCGATTTTCTGCTTGGCCGCTTTGCCGAACAAAGCCTGGCTGCTATGAGCGATGATGAACTGGCTCGTTTCGAGGCCCTTCTTGAAGAAAGTGATAACGATCTGTTGGCCTGGATTATGGGCCGCGATCCAGTGCCGAATGATGCCGATCAGGACTTAATTAACATCATAAAAGACTTTAATAATAGTATATAACATATTGTAATTAATGAATAAAAAACGAAATCCTGTGAATCCATTTCAAATCGCGGGCGCCCCGGAAGGAATCGAACCGTTTGTGATTTCGGCACTGACGGCAGGGGGTTCTTTTGCCGAAATTAACCTGAGCCAGGATCCGCAACTACCACCGGATGAACCGCGCGATGTAATCTTCGTCGCGCGTGATGATGTCCATTTGGCCCGTGTCACCGGGTTGTTGGATTTTTTTGCACCTTCGCTAGAGAAACTCATCTTTCCTGCCTGGGATTGCCAGCCTTATGACCGGGTCTCGCCGCGGTCCGATATCACCGGTCAGCGGATCGAATCCCTGACCCGGTTGCTCAATGAGGATACTTCGACTGATCAGCTGTCTGGCCGCGCGGTCCTGACGACGGTATCGGCCATTTTACAGCGCGTACCGCCAAAAAAATCGTTTCAGAACGCGACTCTCGGGATCGCCGTCGGTGGTCAGATTGATCCGGACCGTTTGACTGGGTTTCTCACCCATCACGGTTACGGCCGGGCGGAAACGGTTATGGAGCCAGGTGAATTTGCCGTTCGCGGCGGCATCATCGATGTCTTCCCGTCCGGTCACGAAACGCCGTATCGCCTCGACTTTTTCGGTGACGAAATCGAAAGTATCCGGGCGTTTGATCCGACCACACAACGGACAACGCATCAAATCCAGGCGCTTTCCTTTAAACCGATCAGTGAAATTAACCTCGATGAAGCCTCAATTTCCCGGTTTCGGTCTCAATATCGGGAGCTGTTCGGCGCCGTCGGCAAAGACGATCCGTTATATGAGTCGATCTCCGCGGGCCGCCGCCATATGGGCATGGAGCACTGGTTGTCGCTTTTTTACGATTGCTTGGAAACGCTGTTTGATTATCTGCCGGATGCGGCGATTGTGCTCGATCATCAAGCCGAAGAAGCCATCGAGGCACGCCAGGATTTAATCCGTGAATATTATATGGCCCGTGCCAACATTACCGAGCAGGGCATGGCGGGTGAAACACTGGTTTATAATCCAGTACCACCGGACCGGTTGTATCTTGATGCCGGGGAATGGGCCGATCAGTTGGCCGGCAGAAACGCAGGCGTTTTCACGCCTTTTGATTTGCCGGATGAGACCGAGAACGCGGTTGGCCTTGGTGTTAAACCGGGCCGGGATTTTGCCGATGCGCGGGTACGGACCGATGTGTCTGTTTTTGAAGCCCTCAAGGATTTTATTGATTCGGAACGCGCTGAAGGCAGGCGGGTTTTATTAACGGCATTCAGTGAAGGTGCACGCGACCGGCTGGTTGCACAATTGGCCGATCATGGCTTGGATGGGACGCAGACGGTTGCACATTGGCAAGATTTTCTCATGTTACCACCGATGACAGTAGCAACGGCGGTGTCCGGGTTAGAGCGCGGCCTATCGGCGCCGGCGTTTACAATCATTGCAGAACCGGACATCTTCGGCGAACGGTTGGTTCGCCGCTCACAAACGCTATTTGATCCGGAAAACATCATTACCGAGGCCTCCGCCTTACAAGAAGGCGATTTGGTCGTGCATATCGATCACGGCATCGGGCGTTTTGAGGGCCTTGAAGGCATTGAAGTCGCCGGTGCGCCGCATGATTGCTTGCGTTTAGTCTACGGCGGTGGCGCTAAGTTGTTCCTGCCGGTCGAAAACCTTGAGGTCATTACCCGTTTCGGCTCGGAAGATGCTGCCGTTCAACTCGATAAACTCGGCGGTGCAGCATGGCAGGCCCGGAAAGCTAAGTTGAAGAAGCGGCTTCGGGATATGGCCGATGAGCTGATTAAAATCGCCGCCACGCGAAGCCTCAATCCCGGTATGAAACTATCCCCGGACGCCGATGTTTTAAACGCGTTTTGCGCCCGTTTTCCCTATAGCGAGACCGATGATCAGCTCCGGGCAATCAACGATACTTTGAGCGATCTTGCCAGCGGCCGCCCGATGGACCGGCTGGTTTGCGGCGATGTCGGTTTCGGTAAAACCGAAGTTGCCATGCGGGCCGCTTTCGCAACCGTCATGGAAGGCAAGCAGGTCGCCGTCGTTGTGCCGACAACGCTTTTGGCGCGTCAGCATTTTCAGTTGTTTACAGAGCGATTTGCGGATTTGCCGGTTCAAGTCGCGCAATTGTCCCGGCTGGTAACTCAAAAGAATGCGCAAACGGTGAAAGAAAAGCTAAGGCAGGGAGAGGTCGATATCGTCATCGGCACACATGCGCTGCTCGCAAAGGATATCGCGTTTCAGGATCTTGGTTTACTGGTGATCGACGAAGAACAGCATTTCGGCGTCGCCCATAAAGAAAAATTGAAAGCCTTGAAGGCCGACGTTCACGTGCTGACACTGACCGCGACACCGATCCCGCGTACCCTGCAGCTTGCGTTGTCCGGTGTGCGCGAAATGAGCCTGATTACGACACCGCCGGTGGATCGTCTCGCCGTGCGTACGTTTATTCTGCCGTATGATCCAGTCGTTATCCGCGAAGCGATTCTTCGCGAACGATTCCGGGGCGGGCAGATCTTTTACGTGTGCCCGCGCATTCAGGACTTGAATGGCGTGTCCGAAGCGCTCAAAGAACTCGTGCCGGACGTTAAAGTCGCCATCGTTCACGGCCGTTTAAGCCCGAATGATCTCGAAGCCACCAT